>NZ_JBEAIJ010000038.1:0-165359 GCF_040065315.1 Klebsiella sp. CN_Kp100 | reverse complement strand
ACAAAATGCAGAGATGGCTTGCATAACGGGAGGTGTCCATATACGGGCAAGGCGCGTCGAGCGCCGCCCCCGGAGAAAGAGCGCAGGATATTTCAGCGTCTGCTTCGCCGCGTGATTTTATCTGTGCATCAGGGCTTAATGCAGGTTCCCGCCAGCCCGGCGAGGGTGTCATCGATACGCGACAGCGCCCCAATCCATGCCCGCTTGCCCCGACGGCGCACGTAGCCGCTTACCGCCGCGATTTTCGGCCCCATCGCGCCGTCGTCGCGGGCAAAAGGCGCCAGCTCTTCCGGCGTCGCTTCGCGGATCGGTCGCTGCATGGGGGTACCCCAATGTTCATATACCGCATCCGCGTCGGTCAGGATCGCCAGGCCATCGGCATCAATCTGCTCCGCCAGCAGCGCGGCAGCGAGGTCTTTATCAATCACCGCCTCTGCGCCCTGCCCGCTCTCAAGCACCGGAATTCCGCCGCCGCCGCAGCATATCACCACGTGCCCCTCACCCAGCAGACGCTCAATCGACTCGCTCTCCTCAATCCTCACCGGCGTCGGCGAAGGAACCACCCGACGCACATATTTACCGTCGCGCTTCATCCTCCAGCCGTACTCATCTTCCAGCCGTTTTTGCAGCTCCGGATCGTAAACCGGACCAATAAACTTCTCCGGCGCCGAAAAGGCCGGATCGTTTGACGAGACTGTAATGCGGGTCATCACCGTCGATACCGGCGGCATGAGTGATTCCTGCGCCAGGCGCTGGGCCAGCATATAGCCAATCATGCCCTGGCTCTCCGCGACCAGCACGTCCAGCGGATAGGGCTCAACGTCGCCGTAGGCCAGATTTTGCAGCGCCAGCAGACCCACCTGCGGCCCGTTGCCGTGCACAATGGCCAGCCGATACGTCTGCGCCAGACGCGCCAGCGCGGGAACCGCGCTATCGATATTGCGGTACTGATTTTCTACGGTCAGCGCTTCCCCGCGCTGTAATAAAGCGTTGCCGCCAAGGGCAACAACCAGCGTTTTCATGAAAAGTCCTTAGATAAGATGTTGCGCCAGCCAGAATCCCAGAAGCGTGTCGGCGCCGGAGGTATGCCCCATCGCCAGCAGCGCTTCGACGGCGGGCTCGAGACGTCGTCCACGTTGCAGGGCACAGGCAAAATGCATCAGCGGCGAAGCGAAGCGCCCCTCGCTGGCATAGCGTAAATAGTTGACGCTCACCTGAGTGGTGGCCGCGCGCAGATCGCCGGAGGCGCGAAAAAATGCCCTTCCGCCGCAGGGTGACATGCGCCCCGAGCGCCACGCCGCCAGCATCATGCCGATCAGCATGTCGTCCAGGCTGGGCGTCAGGCCCGGCCCCTTGCCCAGCCACAGGCGCCAGTCGACGGCGTTGCCGGCCAGCGCGGAGGCAAAACAGTGGCGAAGCTGGCGCAGCTCGGGATGCTGCCGCAGCTCGATAGCCTGCGACAGCGGCCCGAACAGCCCGGTCTCCTCCGGTCGACTCATCAGCGCTGGCGGGAGATAAGCGCTTACGGATTGACAGCGGAGCCGCAGGGAGCAGCGTCTGCGCGGCGGCATCAGCAAAAGATCGCCGACCTGAATACCGTCATTCCGCGCTATCGGCGACGCCCCCGTCCGCAGCGCCGCGTGCAGCCGGATAAAATCGCGATGACGAACAACCCATCCGCCGGGGCTCACGCCCTGTCCCCGATGATGCAGCGTCAGCAGCGCGCCGCCTGCAACATAGAGGTTAATGGTGCGCCGCCAGAGGCCGCCGGTTCGCCACGGTTGGCGATGATCCGGCGCATCGACGCTGCCTATCAGCGGACGAATCCTCTCCATCGCGCTACCTCAGCTCACGCCCAGTTCGTCCGCCAGCGCTTCCAGCGCCTGCTCGAAACAGGCCAGCGGCGCTCTGACGGTTCCGGCGCCAATCTGGCCGATCCCCGCTTCTTTATGGGCGATCCCGGTGTTAATGAGCGGCGTAATGCCGGTTTCAACCACCCGGCGAATATCCAGTCCGAGACAGGCGCCCTGGAAATCCCAGCCAGGAATCTGCAGCTGCATATTGCGCTCAAGGAAGATTTCCGCCATCTCCTCCGAAACGGATTTTGCCGCCTCCATTCCGCCAGCGCCGACAAAGCGGGTCACCCCCGGCGCCGCAATCATCGCCGCGCCGCCGATGCCGAAGGTTTCGGTAATGGCGCTGTCGCCCATATCCGGGTTGGCCTGTTCCTGAGAGAAACCGGTAAAGAACAGCCCCTGCGGCGTATTCACCGGTGCGGTAAACCAGCGGTCGCCCAGTCCGCTAACGCGAATACCGAACATATCGCCGTTGCGGGTCATCGCGGTGACAATACTGCCGGCGCGGATCTGCGCCCCGGCATCCATCGCTGATTTGCAGTAGGCCATCGCCAGGTTGAGGAAGAACTGATCGGTGATGGCGAGAAAATCCATCACTTCGGCGATCTGTTGTTTGTCGTGGTCGAGTCGCGCCAGATGCGGTGCCAGCGTGCGCATCAGTAGCGCGGAGGTGGCGATATTGCGCTGGTGGAACTCATCGCCCATGGTGATGCCCTGCGCCATCATCGCGGTGAGATCAATGCCGCGCGTCATCTGTTTCAGCGCCGCACTGAGAACGGGCATCAGCACATCGCGCATCCAGCGCAGGCGCTGCTGCACGTCTTCGCCGTAGGCGCCGAAACGCATCACCTTGCCAATGCCTTCGTTCAGGTTGCAATACGCGCGGTTACCTTCGGCGATGTTCTCCACGACCAGCATCGGCATATTCGGCGAAGTAATACCGCCCATCGGCCCTACGGCATTAACGTGGTGGCAGGGAATAAAGGTAATCTCGCCGTTTTCCAGCATCGCGTGGGCCGTTTTCTCATCCTGCGCCCAGCCTTCGAACAGGCAGGCGCCAATGCAGGCCCCTTTCATCGGACCGGTCATCTCCAGCCAGCGCATCGGCGGCCCGGCGTGGAGCAGCGTTTTGTTTTGATTCAGCGCCCCGATTAAAGAACCCGCCGGCTTCACATCCAGCCAGTGCGGACGTGCATTACGAATTCGTTCTATTACTGCGTCATTGGCCTGCGCCACTGATGTAAACATAGAGACCTCTTATTGCAAACGTTCTAATAAACGAGCCAGTTTCTTATTCCCACCGGCAATCGGCGCCCACTGATAGTGAACAACCGGCGTTCCGGCGGTCTGTAAATCGAGCGCAAAGCTGCGCAGGCCAGCATTAATCACCGACACGCCGTCCAGCAGGCCGGCGCGCAGGGCAGGAGCGGCTTTCCGCGGCGGGCTAATCAGCGCGGCGGCAAGCAAGGTGGCTTCAGGCAGGCTATCGACCACGGCGATCCCCGCATCTTCAAGGACTGAAATCTGACGGGAGCGGCACTGCGGATCGCTTTCGGTTCCGGTCACCGTCGCGATAACGTGCAGCGGACTATCGTCGGCTCTGGTCGCCCACGCCCGCTGGCATGCTTCGACCAGCGAGCCGGCCGGATCGGCGGTGGCGCCGTAGCCAATCACCACGTCCAGCAGTAGTACGCCAACCTGAGTTTCCGCGCCAAGTTCGGCAATCAGCTGGTTGCGCAGGGAGGGGTCGATCATCGGATGCGGACGGCCGACGGTGTAAAAATCGTCGCCAAGATCGACGACCCGGTGCCCCTGCGCGTTGAGCATCATGCCCTGCGGGTGATGCGCATCAGGGGTAATGTTCAGCCGTTCTGCCAGCAATCCTGCGGATTCAGCAGCCAGCGTACCGCCGGTGTATAAGCCGCGAATCTGCTTGCCCGCCACCGCGGGAAGGCTTGCCTGACGCCGCCCCACTCGCGCCAGCAGGCAGGCCAGACGCCCGGCCTCGTCAAGCGTGCGGGCGAACCAGACGTTTTCATCGCGGGCGATCGGCGGCGTATAGCCGAGAAATAGCGCCACCACCGGTTTCGCGCTGCGCCTCATGGCGGCGATGATCTTCAGACGCACCGCTTCGGCGGGAGGTTTAGAAACAAAGGCCAGCACCTGGCTCTGCGCATCCTGGGTCAGCATTTCCAGCGCCGTTTGCGCGCTGATGCCGCCCACTTCGGCGCTCAGATCGCGGCCGCCGAGACCGATCGCATGGCTGATCCCTTCGCCGCCGAGGACAATCTGCGAGACCAGCTCCTGAATACCGGTGCCGGACGCGCCAATAACGCCGATGTTGCCTTCCGGCGTAACGTTGGCGAAAGCCAGCGGCGTGCCGGCAATCATGGCGGTGCCGCAGTCCGGCCCCATGACCAGCAGCCCTTTGTCGCGGGCGCGGGTTTTGAGCGCGATTTCATCTTCCAGCGTGACGTTGTCGGAGAAGATCATGACGTTTTTCTCGCTGCTGAGCGCCTGATGGGCAAGCTCCGCGGCGTACTCCCCGGCAACGGAAATTAAGGTCATATTGGCCTGCGGTAGCTTCTGCGTTGCGCTTTGCCAGCGGCGAACCACGCTCAGGCTCTGACTTTGCCCGCTCCCCTGCGCCAGGGCGGTAAGGGCCTCATCAAGACGGGCGGCGATCATTTGCGTAACCGACGCATCCGCGCAATCGGTGCGGATCGCCACGCAAATGTCATTTGGCGTCGCGCTGGCAAAATCGTCGTGCCAGAACCCGGTCGTTTCCAACAGCGATTTATTTGCCGGTGTGCCCATCATGACTGAAACATCATCGACATTTTCCGACTCGCTCAGCTTGCGTGAAATAATCATTAAGCTGACCGAATCCTGGAAACAGCCCTTTTTAATAAAGGCATGGATCATAATAACTCCCCAATAATTGCACCCATTGCAATTGAATGAGCATGGTTAATCTGCCATCAGGCTAACGGGATAAAATTATCGACGGCGTGACCGGAATCACATGAGAATTATTACAAGATGCTTTCAAATAAAGCCGAAGGCATTAGCCCGAGTTTTTTAATGAATAGATTAACCGGGTCCCTTCTGACAAACCCACGGTGATTATTAAATAAAATCTAACTAACTATTTTTACCAATACAGATCACAATTTAAGTTTATTTTCCCCGTATTTTATTTGGCAGTCAGGCTCTACACCGTCGTTAAAAGGAAGACAGATGAAAGTCAGTCGGGAAACACTTCATCAGCTTATTGCCAATAAGCTGAATACAGCAGGGCTTACTCGCAATCATGCGGATATCATTGCCGATGTACTGGTTTATGCCGATGCCAGGGGTATTCATTCGCACGGCGCGGTTCGCGTTGAATATTATGCGGAACGTATTTCAAAAGGCGGAACCAATCGTCATCCCACCTTCACCTTTGAAAAGAACGGCCCCTGCAGCGGTATTTTGCATGCCGATAATGCCGCCGGTCAGGTGGCCGCCAAAATGGGCATGGAGCACGCGATAGAATTGGCCAGGGAAAACGGCGTGGCCGTGGTCGGCATCCGGCGTATGGGCCACAGCGGAGCGATCTCTTACTTCACCCGGCAGGCCGCCCGCGCCGGGCTAATCGGGATTTCGCTGTGCCAGTCAGACCCGATGGTCGTGCCTTTTGGCGGGGCGGAAATCTATTACGGAACCAACCCGCTGGCCTTTGCCGCGCCCGGCGAGGGCGATGATATCATCACCTTCGACATGGCCACCACGGTGCAGGCATGGGGGAAAATTCTCGACGCCCGCTCGCGCCATGAAACCATTCCCGATAGCTGGGCGGTGGATAAAAACGGCGCGCCGACCCGCGATCCTTTTGCCGTTCACGCCCTGCTTCCGGCAGCCGGCCCGAAAGGCTACGGCCTGATGATGATGATCGACATCCTCTCCGGCATTTTGCTCAACCTCCCCTTCGGCCGCCAGGTCAGCTCTATGTACGACAATCTGAGCCAGGGACGCGAGCTGGGCCAGCTGCATATCGTCATCAACCCGGCATTTTTCTCCTCCAGCGCGCTATTCCGCCAGCATATCAGCGACACCATGCGTGAATTAAACGCCATTACGCCAGCGCCCGGATTTAACCAGGTGTATTACCCCGGGCAGAACCTGGATATCAATGAGAAAAACAGCGCCGTCAACGGTATCGAGATCGTTGATGAGATTTATGACTATCTGGTTTCGGACGCTTTATATAACCGCTCTTATGAAACCAATTCCCCGTTTGCTCAATAAATTAAAATACAGGAGTTGCGTATGGCTCATTATTTTCGACAGGCAATAGAAGAGACATTGCCCTGGCTTTCCTCTTTCGGCGCCGACCCGACCGGGGGCATAACCCGCCTGCTCTATTCGCCAGAATGGCTGCAGGCGCAGCAGGCATTCAAACAAAGAATGAGCGAAAGCGGACTGGAAACGCGCTTTGATGAAGTGGGCAATCTCTATGGTCGCCTGCCCGGCACACGCTTTCCCGATGAGGTTATCCTCAGCGGTTCGCATATTGATAGCGTCGTTAACGGCGGCAATCTTGACGGCCAGTTCGGCGCGCTGGCGGCCTGGCTGGCGGTTCGCTGGCTAAAAGAGACCTACGGGGCGCCGCTGCGCACCGTGGAAGTGCTGGCGTTAGCGGAAGAAGAAGGTAGCCGCTTCCCTTACGTCTTCTGGGGCAGCAAAAATATCGTCGGCATCGCTAATCCAGCGGACGTACGCGAAATTAAAGACGCTAAAGGCGTGGCGTTTATCGATGCCATGAAGCAGTGCGGTTTCAGCCTACCCGGCGCTCCGCTGGCGCCGCGCCGGGATATTAAAGCCTTCGTAGAGCTGCATATTGAGCAGGGTCGCGTGCTGGAAACCAACAAGCAGTCTATCGGCGTGGTCAACGCCATAGTCGGACAGCGTCGCTACACCATCACCCTCACCGGCGAGTCTAACCATGCCGGCACGACGCCAATGGGCTACCGTCGCGACACCGTCCACGCCTTTAGCCGTATCTGCTGCGAATCTATCGCCAAAGCAAAAGCCCACGGTGACCCGCTGGTGCTCACCTTCGGTAAAATCGACCCGCAGCCGAATACCGTCAACGTGGTGCCGGGCAAAACCGTCTTCACTATGGACTGCCGCCATACCGATGCTCTGGAGTTAACGGCATTTACTGAGGTCATTGAGGCCGATATGCGGCGGATCTGTCAGGAGATGGATATCGGCATTGAGATCGACCTGTGGATGGATGAGGCTCCGGTTCCCATGGATAAGAAGCTGGTGGCCCAGCTCACCGCGCTTTGTGAAAAAGAGAAGGTGAATTTCCGCGTGATGCACAGCGGCGCGGGACACGACGCGCAGATATTCGCTCCCTGCTTCCCGACCTGCATGATCTTTATGCCGAGCATCAAAGGCATCAGCCATAACCCGGCGGAAAGCACGCATATCGAGGATCTGGCGGAAGGCGTAAAAACGCTCGCCTTAATGTTGCATCAACTGGCCTGGACTGAATAAGGAAACGATCATGGGTTATTTAAATAATGTGCTTGGCTATCGCGATGATTTACTGGCCAGCCGTTCCATCGTGCGCCACGGCAATTACGCGCTGCTGACGCCGGACGGTCTGGTCAAGAACGTTATTCCGGGTTTTGAACATTGCGATGTGACTATTTTGTCAACGCCGAAATTAGGCGCCACCTTTGTTGATTATCTGGTCACGCTGCATGAAAACGGCGGTCATCAAAGCGGTTTTGGCGGCGAAGGCATCGAGACCTTCCTGTATGTGATTAAGGGAGAAATCATCGCCGGGGCTCAGGGTAAATCCTTCGCGCTGACCGAAGGCGGTTATCTTTACTGCCCGCCGGGTGAGCGGATGACTTTCAGTAATAACCATTCAGCCGATAGCCAGCTCTTCCTCTATAAGCGCCGCTATATTCCGACAGAGGGCCATGCGCCTTATCTGGTCACCGGCAACGTCAGCCAGCTGGAGCGTATTCATTATGAAGGAATGGAAGACGTTATTCTGATCGATTTCCTGCCAAAAGAGCTGGGCTTCGATATGAATATGCATATTCTCTCTTTCGCACCGGGGGCCAGCCACGGCTACATTGAAACCCACGTCCAGGAGCATGGCGCCTATATTCTCTCCGGCCAGGGAGTGTATAACCTCGACAACAGCTGGGTTCCGGTCAAGCAAGGCGATTATATCTTTATGGGCGCTTACTCCCTGCAGGCGGGATACGGCGTCGGACGGGAAACGTTCAGCTACATCTATTCAAAAGACTGCAACCGCGACGTTGAGATCTGATGGCTGACAAGCTGCAAACGTTACTATTGCCCGCTGACGCGGGCCTACGGATTCAGTACAACTTTTTGCTATCGTCAATTTCGTAGGCCGGGTAAGGCGCCAGCCGCTAAAACGCGGGCGCAGTGTTCAAAACAGGTTG
The DNA here is from genome assembly GCF_040065315.1 of Klebsiella sp. CN_Kp100. Taxonomy (NCBI): domain Bacteria; kingdom Pseudomonadati; phylum Pseudomonadota; class Gammaproteobacteria; order Enterobacterales; family Enterobacteriaceae; genus Klebsiella; species Klebsiella sp. CN_Kp100. The sequence goes on along the minus strand of NZ_JBEAIJ010000038.1, from coordinate 157,024 downwards.
GTTATCAAACGCCCAGAATTCACTTTTTTGTTTAGCTATGTTGGATTTTGCCACGGTGTGAACCGTGGCATTTTTTATTCAGGCAGGCAGCGTCTGGCCAAGCTTGATGGCGCAGGCGATATTGCGCGCGCAGGCGTAAAGATTCTGCTCGCCGCGATCCAGCACCTCGGCCAGCGGCGCCAGCGCGGGAAGAATGCTAAAGACCGCATCAATACCATGCTGATGCACCGCTTCGACGCCGTCACCCAGCACGCCGGCGATGCCGATAACCGGAATGCCGTGCTTTTTGGCGATCCGCGCCACGCCAACCGGCGCTTTGCCGCCGACGGTTTGCGAATCCATACGCCCTTCGCCGGTGATCACCAGGTCCGCATCGCGCAGCGCCTCCTCCAGATGAACCGCCTCCAGCACAATATCAATGCCCGATTTCAGCGTGGCGTTAAGGAATACGCGAGCCGCCGCGCCCATCCCGCCGGCCGCGCCGCCGCCGACCATCGCCGTCACATCCTGACCGGTTGCCGCCAGCAGCACCTGAGCGTAATTTTCTAAACCGCGCTCCAGAACGGCGACCATGCCTGCGCAGGCCCCTTTTTGCGGGCCAAAGACCGCCGCCGCGCCGCGTTCGCCGAGCAGCGGATTATCCACATCGCAGGCTACGTCAATCCGGCACTCGCGAAGCCGCGGGTCGAGATCGCGTAAATCAACGTTGACCAGCCGCTCTAACGCTCCGCCGCCGAGGCCGACGCTCTCGCCGCGTTCATCAACAAAGCGTGCTCCCAGCGCCTGAGCCATCCCCATTCCGCCGTCCACCGTGGCGCTGCCGCCAATACCGAGAATTATGTGACGGACGCGGGCGTCCAGCGCATGGCGAATCAGCTCACCGGTGCCGTAGCTGGTGGCCTGCAGGGGGTTGCGTTCGTCGGGGGGAACCAGCATGAGTCCGCTGGCCGCCGCCATCTCAATAAACGCGGTGTGTCCGTCGCCGCTCAGGCCATAGAAAGCGCCGACAAAATCGCCCATCGGCCCCATGACCGGCAGCATCACCATTTTACCCTCGGTGGCCTCAACCATTGCCTCCACCGTCCCCTCGCCGCCGTCGGCGATCGGCAGACAGATGCACTCCGCCTGCGGGAAAATAGAGGTAAAGCCCGCCTTAATCGCCTGGGCGCAGCGGCTGGCGCTTACGCTTTCTTTGAAAGAGTCCGGTGCAATAATTATTTTCATGGTTCATCCTTTTTAATGTCATTACTTAATACGATCCCAGGGAATGAGATTTTCCATCACCACCGCCAGCAGCACGCCGATTAATAAGCCGTTGCCTAATAGCGGTCGAATTGTCAGGGGCAGCGTCTGGAGATAGACCGGCGGCAGGCCCATTAAAAAGATGCCGATAAATAACGGCAGCGCCAGCCGGTAGATATTTCGTGCGGTGAAGGTGATTTGTTTACTGAAAGATAAGCTGGAATATAACAACGGAAGATAGGAGACCAGCATGACCGCGCTGCTAATCGGCAAAGGCAGCGTGGTAAAAAAGTGGGTCAGCGGCGTAAATAGTCCCACCAGCAGACAGCACAGGCAGCCGATAATAAACGGCTGGCGCGAAGTCTCTCCAGTTTGGGTTAATAAACCTATCGATGAAACAAAAGGCGAAAACGGCACCACGCTGAGCGGAACCGTTATTAAGGTCATCAGGCCGGAGATAATAAAGCTTCGTCGGTAGCGGGTATTGCTGGCGCCCTGCTGGGGATAAAAAACGTCGCTACCGCGAATTGCGCCGTAGGTATTCGTAATATTCACCAGCCCCGCCAGCAGCGCCGTCAAAATAATGCCGGGGCGTAACTCCCCGCCGTAGCCAAGTGGAAACCACTGCCAGTGAATCGGCCCGGATGCCATCGTAGCGGGCGGAGTGCGAAACAGCAGGTACCAGCCAGCCCAGCCTACGAGGGTGCCGAACAGCAGGGCATAGCGAGCAATGCCGTCCGCAAGAAAAATGATCATCCCCAGCACCAACAGCATCACCGCCAGCGCCAGGCTAAACGGCGCCAGCTGAACGCCCACGTTAGCCTGGGTCGAACTGAAAGGCAGCCCGAGCATGCCTTTAAAAAAGATCGTGGTGAGCTGCGCGCCGAGCAGCAGCATAAAAAAGACCATGACCGTCGGGCTGAAGAGCTTCGCCAGGCGGTGACCGATGCCGCTCACGCCGATGATGATGGTGAATATCGCCGACAGAGAGATGCCAACCGCCAGGCTTGACGCAATGCTGGCAAATGGAGTGCCGCGCGCGGCTTCACCGACGGTGACGGTCAGGATAGTGCTCCACCATAGTCCCGTAGGCCCTTCCATAATCGCCCGACGATGGCCCAGCAGCGCCTGCGCCAGGCAGGCCAGCCCGGTGGTGATAAAACCGTACTGAGTCAGCGTAATCAGCGCGCTGGCGGGCAGCTGAAAAGCAGACTGTAATGTCGGCGGTACCACGACGGTGTTGCAGAAAATAAAGAAGAACCATTGAAATCCCGCCAGGGTGTTTCGTTTATTGAGCGGAAATACCACCATGATTGAATCCTGAAAAAGCGCCTGCCGTTAAACAGGCGCTGAGCATGGAATGGGGCAAGTGATTCCCCGGGTCGCGGCTTGCGCCTTATCCGGGCGACAAATCGGCTCGTAGCCCGGAGAAGGCGTTTACGCCGCAAGCCGGGAATTCACCGGATCCCCGTTACTGCTGATGCTTAAGGATAAATTTCCCCTTCGGCGCGTGCGGGAAGCCCTGCTCGATGTCATAGATCACATCGCCGCGCAGGAGGGTTCTGGCGATCCGCGCGCCAATCGTACGGCCGACGTAAGGGCTGACTTTATGGCGATATTCAAGGTCTTCCGCCTGCAGAACGTAGCTGCTGTTCGGCTGAATAAACACCATGTCGGCGTCTTTGCCCGGCGCGATGCGGCCCTTATGCTTCAGGCCGAAAATATCCGCGGCGTTGGTCGCCATCAGGCGAGCAAACTGCGGCAAAGGCATACCGCGCTTCTGGACCGCTTCATCGAACATGACGTCCATACAGTTTTGCAAACCGGCAATCCCGCCCCAGGCCTGCATGATATTGCCCGCCTTCATTTCCGGCGGGCACGGAGAGTGGTCGGACACCAGGCAGTCGATCTCACCGTTGAATAGCTTTTCCCACAGCCCTTTCTGATTTTCCGCGTCGCGGATCGGCGGAGAGCATTTCGCCAGGGTGCCAATCTTTTCAAACTGTTCGGTATCCAGTACAAAGTAGTGCGGGCAGGATTCGCAGGTGACATCCTGACCTTCCTGACGGGCGCGCGTCACTTCGGCGACCCCTTCCGGGCTGCTGACGTGGCACACGTGCAGGCGGCAACCGGCGACCTTCGCCAGATACAGAACGCGGCGGATCGCCTCAACTTCGGTGAATACCGGACGGGAGGCGACGTAATCATGGGCGGTCACGCGCCCTTCTCTTTTCGCCTCTTCGCCCAGCTCATCGCAGATCAGCGCGTTTTCGCAGTGCACCAGTACCGTCTGCTTCATCTCGGCCAGCTTTTGTACGCCTTTGAAGAACTGCCAGTCGTTAACGTCGCGGAAGTCATTGTCAATCCCGCGATCGCCGCAGGTCGCGACGAAGCATTTGAACCCCACCACGCCCACTTCATCCAGCTCGTGCAGCCGGTCAAGGTTATAGGAGACCAGGCCGCCAAGCTGCGCGGCATCGATGGTCAACTTGCCTTTCGCGGCGTCGAATTTCAGCTCAATGGTCTCTCGATCGACGGTGGCCGGCAGCTGGTTCAGCGGCATTTCGATCATCGTAGTGATGCCCCCTTTTGCCGCCGCGCGGGTACCCGTTTCGTATCCTTCCCAGTGGGTACGACCCGGCTCAGAGATGTGCGTATGCGCATCGACCATCCCCGGCGAAACGATCAGCCCCGTGGCATCCATGATCTGCTTCGCGTCCCCCAGGTTTTCACCGATAGCGGCAATTTTGCCGTCAGCAACCGCGATATCGACCACCCGGGATTCGTTTTCCAGAATGACGGTGCCGTTTTTAATGATTAAATCAAAAGACATATAAAACTCCTTGTATGTGTACAGACGATTAAGCCGCCATACTTCTGTTTGCAGCCACGTACACCGCAATACCAATGGCTTTGGCTCTTGAAGCTTCATCCATGAAATAAACTTTCCTGGTTGTAATAAAATCATTTCACAGCATTGGGGCGCGCCAGGTTATTCGGCTGGGCCCGTTTTTTCAGCAAGGCGTAGGCGGCAAAAGCGACAATAACACCAACAAACCACGACACGCGGGAGAACGGTTCGAGCAGCGGGATAAATTTTCCGCCGAGCGATAAAATAACCGCCACAATCGTTACCAGGAATGCGGTAACGTTAAATCCATTATCGAAATATTTATAATCTCCAGGCGCGGTGTAAAGTTCATCAAGATTAATTTGCCCACGCATGACGATAAAATAGTGCGCCATCATTACGCCAATAACCGGACCCAGCATGCCGCCGATAATATCGAGAAAAAGATAAATACTGTCCTGATTTTCCATTAATTTCCAGGGGCAGATCAGCAGGCTAATAATACTGGCAATCAGCACGCCGTTTTTATAGGTCAGTTTCGTGGGAGCAATCGCCGCAATTTGATAGCCCGCAGGAATAATATTACCGGTGGCGTTGGTGGAGATCGTGGTCATTAATATCACCAGCACCGCAAAGAACGAGGCAAACAGGCTGTCCCATTTCTGCACAATATCCAGTACGTTCCAGGTATCCATACCGTAATGAATACTGGCGCCGGCGATAATGCACACTCCGGCCACCGCGAACAGAATATAGGCCACCACTAAGCCAAGGGTTTGCCCAACGGCCTGCTCGCGAAACGAACGCGCGTTCTGGGTAAAGTCCGAGGCGCTCACCGCCGGCGCGGCCCAGACGGCAACGACCGCATTGATAACGACCAGGAACAGGAAGCCGGTATGCTCCGCTTTCGCCACCCCGGTCGGCAGATAGTCAAGGATCGGACCGATCCCGACCAGCGAGATAGCCCAGATAGCCATGCCGCCGAAGACAATATAGATGCAGGGATTGAGGATTGCGGTAAATTTATTGAGAACTTTTCCGCCGCCGAAACCAATCGCCACATTAATCAGCCAGAAAACCAGAAAGGCGATCATCCCCGGCAACGACAGTCCCAGCAGCTTAAAATCACCGCCGAGCGTCAGAAACTCGGGCCACAGTTTGCCTAATAAGATCAGGAATGCCAGCGAGCCGGCATAGCATTGCAAACCAAACCACATAATTGCCGCAATGCCGCCTCTGAGCAGGCCGGGTAATAATGCACCACGCACACCATAAGAGGCTCTTAATATCATTGCGAAGGGGACACCGTATTTACTTCCGGCAGCACCATTAAACACCATAACCAGGGCAATAATAAAAGCACTCAATATTATCGCCATCATTATACTAAACGTTGATAGCCCGAGAATAAAAAAACCACCAACCATTACATAATTAGGTACGTTGTGTACGGAGCCCATCCATAAGGTAAAATAGTTAAATGTTTTCCAGTTACGCTGCGAGGCTACTTTGGGCAGTAGATCGTCGCTGTAACCCCTGGCTTTGTACAGATCTTGAGTTTGTTCCATAATTCCCTCTTAATACGCATCGGATTACGTTTGTAGGTTTAGCTATGTGGAACAACAAATTTTAATTATTTATTTTTTATTATACTGGGATTGTCTTTGACTGTATTTTGTTCTTACGCAAGGTAATTAGCGCAAACAGTATCGTTCCGGTAATAACCAACCCGGCAGACATCACAAAACTAATTTCTTTTGAACCGGTCAGGTCGGAAATAAAACCGGTGAGCGTCGGTGCGACCACCGCCGAACTCATGCCAAAGAAATTAAACAAGCTAAAGGCGCGGCCTAATGTTTTCGCTGACGCCTGCTCGGAAACGAACGAGATAAGAATCGGGTCAACGGCCATTTTGCCCAGCAGTCCGTACAGCACCAGGCTAATCATCAGCATGGTGGTATTCGGCGAGAGAACGGTAAACATCAGCATCGCCGCAGCGACAATCTCCAGCCCGAGAATCACTTTGACTTTACTGTCGCGGAACTTATCCGAGAGATGGCTGAAGAACAGCGCGCCCGGCACCCCGACCACCGCCACCAGCGCGGAAGCAAAACCAATGGCGCCGCCGTCAAAGCCGCGTTCGGTCTGAAGATAAGAAGGCAGCCAGGTGACGATCAGGTAGTAGCCGTAGCAGGTGCAGAAATAGAGAAAGTAGACGCTGCACAGCAGCGGCGAAAACAGCGGCGCCGATTTCTCTTCAGCGACCGGAGCGGCAGCCGCTACGCCAGGCTTATTCTCCGCTACGGCGGGCTCATTTAGCTTGCGGCGAATCACCAGGGTAAACACGCAGAGCATCACCACCAGGATCGCGGCGACGATAAACAAGACATTTTGCCACGCCATATGCATGCTTTTGACCAGAATGCTTGAGCCAATCAGGCCAATCCCCATGCCGATGGCGGAGCCGCTGTTGATGATGGCGTTCGCCAGCGCCCGGCGTTCCTGCGGCACATTGGCCGAGGAGAGCGAATAGGCGGAGCTAAAAAACGACGCGCAGCCAGCGCCGGCCAGCAGCGAGCCGATATAAATCAGCGTCAGGTTTCCCGCATTAGCAATACTCAACGTACCAATAATAAACAGCGAGAAACCGCACATCAGCATAATTTTTTGTCCCAGCTTATCGACCAGAATGCCGCAGGGGATCTGCATTCCGCAATAGGCCAGAAAATAGAAGCTGGCAATCGCGCCGATTTCAGCATTACTGACGTTACCTAAGGACGCCTGAATTTCCGGATAAATAGGTGTTAATACGGTACGATAAATCCATATTGCCACCCAGCCCAGACTCATGACCACGACTATTTTCTTCCAATAGTCGATACCCGTTTTATTGATAGTATCCATAAATTCACCCGTGAGGTTTAAAAAACGCTGCCGGAACCGGCAGCATTTTCTTATTACGATATTTTATGATTTGCCATTAATTCCAGCGCCTGAACTAAAGACGAGTGGTCTAATTCACTACCACCGTTGGCGGCACAAGTGTTAAATAACTCCTGACAGGTTGCCGTATTCGGTAAATTAAGCGCCAGTGCTTTCGCGCTCTGCAATGCCAGATTAAGATCCTTCTGGTGCAGGGAAATTTTAAAGCCGGGATTAAACGTCCGGTTCAACATTCTTTCGCCATGCACTTCCAGAATACGCGAGGAGGCAAAGCCGCCCATCAGCGCCTGACGCACGCGAGCGGGATCGGCTCCGGCTTTAGACGCGAAAACCAGCGCCTCGGACACTGCTTCAATATTCAGCGCGACGATAATCTGATTGGCGACTTTACAGGTCTGACCGTCGCCATTACCGCCTACGAGGGTGATGTTTTTACCCAGAATATCAAACAGCGGTTTCACCCGGGCAAAGACGTTTTCATCGCCGCCGACCATAATTGAGAGCGTGCCTTCACGCGCGCCGATTTCGCCGCCGGATACCGGAGCATCCAGATAATCCGCGCCCAGGTCGCGCACCTGCTGCGCAAACCGCTTGGTTTCAATCGGCGAGATAGAGCTCATATCCACGATGGTTTTTCCCTTCAGCGCCGCTTTGGCGCAGCCGCGCTCGCCAAACAGAACGTCGGCAACCTGTGGGGTATCCGGAACCATGATGAAAATAATCTCCGACTGCGCAGCAACCTGCTCGGCGGTAGCCAGATGCTGCGCGCCTTGCTTGAGCAGGTCGTCAGCAACCGGGCCGATGGTAGTAACGTGCAGAACGTGGCCTGCCCTGGCAAGTCGGAGCGCCATCGGGGTGCCCATAATACCCAGACCAATAAATCCCAGTTTCATAAGTTTCCTCTCAGATTTTCTGTTTCGATTTACCCGGGCAATAGTTATCCCTTCCTGTTGTCAGGAAATAAAACCCCTGCGTCTGGAATAATAAATACTGCCCAAAGATAAATTAAAAATTAGCGGTAGTGATTAAACCATGTCAAACCCGCTTCGGTGGTGGTCAGCGGTTTATATTCGCAGCCCACCCAGCCGTCATAGCTTGATCTATCAATAAATTTAAAAAGATAATCGTAATTAATTTCACCGGTCCCCGGCTCACCGCGATTCGGATTATCAGCAATCTGTAAATGACCAATACGGTTAGCATAAGTTTGCATCGTATGGGTTAACTCCCCCTCCATCCGCTGCATATGATAAATATCGTACTGAATTTTCAGATTATCGCTGCCGACCTCATCAATAAGCGCCAGCGCCTGATGAGTGGTATTCAGATAAAAGCCCGGCATATCGAAGTAATTAATCGGTTCGATCAGCAGCAGAATACCTTCCTGCGCCAGTGCGGCAGCGGCAAAACGTAAATTCGCCACCAGCGTGGAACGAATATGATCCTCGCGGTAGCCAGGCGGGGTTTTACCCACCAGGCAGTTGATTTTGCGATTGCCCAGCGCTTTGGCATAGCGGATTGCAGCATCCACGCCTTCGCGGAACTCCGCTTCGCGACCGGGAATACAGGCTATGCCGCGCTCTCCCGCCGCCCAGTCGCCGGCGGGTAAGTTATGTAAGGTATGCTCCAGCCGGTTGTCGCTCAGCTTTTGCTTTAATACCTCGGGCGCATAATCATACGGGAACATAAACTCAACGGCGCGAAAACCGCAGGCCGCCGCTTTCTCAAAACGATCCAGAAAATCATATTCCAGAAATAACATCGAAAGGTTGGCTGAAAAGCGCAACATAGGTTCACCTCATTTATTCATATTTCATAAAGCAGGTTTCGGTTGGCGCATCGATGGCGCTATCGGCAACATCTTCAAACTCCATCACGTTATCCAGCTCGCTACCCATGGAGATATTGGTGACCCGCTCAAGGATCACTTCCACAACAACCGGTACGCGATACTCTTTCATCCAGACTTTCGCCTGCGCCAGGGCGGGCGCGATATCCTCCGGCTTGAAGACGCGAATCGCTTTACAGCCGAGACCCTCGGCAACCTTGACGTGATCGACGCCGTAGCCGTTCACTTCGCTGGAGTTGATGTTTTCGAACGCCAGCTGGACGCAGTAATCCATATCGAACGCGCGCTGCGACTGACGAATCAGGCCCAGATAGGCGTTGTTTACCAGCACGTGGATGTAAGGAATATTGAACTGCGCGCCCACCGCCAGCTCTTCAACCAGGAACTGGAAGTCAAAGTCGCCGGAGATGGCCACCACGTTACGCTCCGGATCGGCGGTGCAAACGCCCAGCGCGGCAGGAAGCGTCCAGCCCAGCGGCCCGGCCTGGCCGCAGTTGATCCAGTGGCGATCTTTAAATACGTGCAGCATCTGCGCGGCGGCGATTTGCGACAGCCCGATGGTGGTGACGTAGCACACGTCGCGACCAAAGGCTTTATTCATCTCTTCATAAACGCGCTGCGGTTTGACCGGCACGTTATCGAAGTGGGTTTTACGCAGCAGCGTACGCTTGCGCTCCTGACACTCGGCAACCCAGCGCTCGCGACGCGGCAGGCGGCCCTCTTTTTGCATCTGCTGCGCGATATCTACCAGTTGAGCCAGCGCCGCTTTCGCATCGGACACAATGCCTAAATCCGGGCACAGCACGCGGCCAATCTGCGTCGGTTCGATATCGATGTGGATGATTTTGCGACCTGCGGTGTACTTCTCAACGGAACCGGTATGACGGTTAGCAAAGCGGTTACCGATGCCGAATACCAGGTCGGAGGCCAGCAGCGTGGCGTTACCGTAGCGATGCGCGGTTTGTAGGCCGACCATCCCGGCCATCAATTCGTGGTCATCCGGGATACAGCCCCAGCCCATCAGCGTTGGGATGATCGGAACTTGCGTAATCTCAGCAAATTGCTGCAGCAGCGCTGCGGCATCGGCATTAATCACCCCGCCGCCGGCGACAATCACCGGACGCTCCGCCATCAGCAGCATCGCCAGCGCGCGTTCGATCTGCGGACGAGTCGCCGCGGGTTTATAAGCCGGGAGCGGCGCGTACAGCTCGGGGTCAAATTCGATTTCCGCCACCTGAACATCATAAGGCAGGTCGATCAATACCGGTCCCGGTCTGCCGGAACGCATCAGATGGAAAGCCTGCTGCAGCACGCCCGGTACCAGCGCCGCTTCGCGCACGGTAACCGCCATCTTGGTCACGGGCTTAGCAATGGATTCAATATCGACCGCCTGGAAATCTTCTTTATGCAGACGCGCGCGCGGCGCCTGGCCGGTGATGCACAAAATCGGTATCGAGTCCGCGGAGGCAGAATAGAGCGCGGTGATCATATCCGTTCCCGCCGGGCCCGATGTCCCCAGGCATACGCCGATATTACCGGCTGCGGCACGCGTATAGCCTTCGGCCATATGGGACGCGCCTTCCACGTGGCGAGCCAGAATATGGCGGATCCCGCCGTGCTTACGCATGGCGGAATAAAAGGGGTTAATCGCTGCGCCAGGCACGCCGAATGCGGTGGTAATCCCTTCTTTTTCGAGTACATACATTGCCGCGTCGACGGCTCTCATTTTTGCCATTTTTTACTACCTCACTATATTGGAAAATTTTTCCAAACTTGAACAAAGCCTAAAAATTCCCGCTCCTCAGAGCGGGTCGGTTCGGCGATCACTCTGCCTGGGGTTTCAGTCCCAGCGCGGTGCTGATATTCCTTGCCGTCTCCCTCACCAGCTCTCCCTGGCTGACAAAACGGTCCGGGGTTAAGCGGGACGCTGGTCCGGAAATCGAAATTGCCGCCACTACGGATCCGACATCATCGTAAACCGCTGAAGCAATACAGTTTAATCCTGTCACGTGCTCCTCCTGGTCAATGCTGTAGCCGCGGTCGCGCGCCTCATCCAGGTTTCGCTGCAGGACCGGTAAATCGACGATCGTCGACGGCGTAAAGCGCTGCAGCCCGGTCTTCACAATCACATCCACCAACTCATCCGGGGACAGCGGGTACAGCAGCGCCTTTCCGGCCCCAGAAGCATGCAGCGGCAGCCGGCTGCCGAGCGGCGCGCACATCCTTACCATCGATTTGCACTCCTGCTGGCCAATCAACACCGCTTCGTTGCCGTTACGAATCGCCACGTTTACCGTTTCCCCTGACATCAGCATCAGCCGCCGCATAAAAGGTCCGCCGACGGATAAAACATCCCGGTTATGGATGTACGCCGAGCCGACATTGAATGCGCCAAGCCCGATGTGCCACCAGCCTAGCTGCGCGTCCTGATAGACAAAATCCGCGCCCTCCAGCACTTTAAGCAGGCGAAAAGTGGTCGATAACGGTAAGTCCAGATTCAGGGAAATATCGCTGACCGACGAGCTGCCGCCGCTCTTTTCAAGGTATTGCAGTATCGCGATCCCTCTCTCCAGCGCCTGTGCGCCTTTTTGCGCGGAAGGCTCCTGCTGGCCCGGCCTTCCCCGCCTTCTCACTTCTGTCATACCTCGATTATCTCCGGCTCAAAACCTGAGCATAAATAGTGTGTAAGCGCCCACATGTTATGCAAGATAATCGACAGCGTCACGTGCAACCTCACGCAAAGCTCAGCTCCACGGTCGGGATCTCCACGACATCGCAGTTATCTTTTCCACCGCGATCGACGGTTAAAAAATCGGTTTCGCTCTGCCAGGCAAACAGCGGGTGATGCCAGACATTGCGATGATAATTTACCCCCTGGCGGCCATTGGAGATAAACGCGCGCAGCGTGGTCATGTCCGGCTCATCGCCTCCTGACGCAACCACCACCACAAAGGCTTCGCCGTTCATCGGCACGAACGCCTGGGTGCCCAGCGGATGACGTTCCAGCTCGGTGACGACAATCGGCAATACCGCCGGCTGGGCCCGATTAATGCTGATTAGCGTGCGATCCTGCTGCAGGGTCTCCACCATGGCCAGATCGTGAAAACGCTGCACTTTGCCATCATTAATATGAAAAAAATCCTGCCCTTCCGTTTCGATAACGTCCCCATAGGGACGGAATGCTTCGCGCGTCAGCGGCAATACCTCTAGCTTCATTGCAATATTCCTTAGTCATTAAAAACCGTCGCCCTCCTCATACCTTGAGGGTGATCGATGTACCGGTCAATTCATGGCCATCTCAAATTGGTATCAACTATAAGTTGGAATAATTTTCCAAAACCTGATTTAAGCCACATAATTGAGAAGGTTATTATGAAAAAATACTTAAAAATCATGGGTGAATTATTAAATAACGAGGAATAAGGCGATGCTAGACCCCGAAACACTACGTACCTTTGTCAGCGTCGCGGAGACCGGCAGCTTCTCCAGAGCAGCGGAAAAACTCTATAAAACGACCGCCACGATTAGCTATCGCATCAAACTGCTGGAAGACAACACCGGCGTCGCGCTCTTTTCGCGCACTACGCGCAGCGTCCTGCTGACTCCTGCCGGAATGCATCTCCTGGCGCAGGCCAGAGAGTGGCTGGGCTGGATTGACAGTATGCCCGGCGAGCTGCAGCAGATTAACGACGGCGTGGAGCGCCAGGTGAATATTGTGGTGAATAACCTGATGTATGACCCTCAGGCCATTGCGCGGCTGTTGGCCTGGCTCACCCAGCGTTACCCTTTTACGCAATTTCATTTTTCACGACAAATTTACATGGGCGTCTGGGATACGCTCCTGCACGATGACTTTTCGCTGGCCATCGGCGTCACCGGCACCGAACCGTTAGCGGAGAATATTGCCGTCGCCCCGCTGGGTGAAGTCACCTGGCTGTTCGTGATGTCGCCGCATCATCCGCTAAGCCAGCACACCGCCCCCCTGTCGGAGGCCCAGCTGCGCCGCTATCCTGCGGTCAACATTGAAGACAGCGCGCGGAGATTAACCAAACGTGTTGCCTGGCGCCTGCCGGGTCAAAAAGAGATCGTGGTTCCCGATATCGAAACCAAAGTCGCCGCCCATATCGCCGGCGTCGGCATCGGCTTTTTACCCGAGCCGCTGTGCCAGCCGCTTATCGCGCGCGGCGAGCTGGTTTCCCGGCAGATACCGACCATGCGTCCCCCCTCTCCTCTGAGCCTCGCCTGGCGTAAAGATCATCATGGTAAAGCGGTGCAGGATATCACCTCGCTATTCGGTCACTCCGCCCCGGAAATCCAGGGATTCCTGACGCTATTCAGCGATACACCGTGAAAAATCAATCCAGCCTGCCGCTCACCGCGTACAATAGGAGGATTATCGCGTCGAGCGACGCGTCTGAATGGCTTAACGGTTTAAATGATGGAATTAGTCCCACAAAATATTCGGCAGATTCTTGCCAGCGATACGCCGCTGATTGACGTACGTGCCCCGGTTGAATTCAGGCAAAGCGCCATGCCCGCAGCGATCAACCTGCCGCTGATGAACGATGACGAGCGCGCTGCCGTCGGTACCTGCTACAAGCGTCAAGGGCCGGAAGCCGCTCTCGCACTGGGCCATCAGCTGGTGAATGGTAAGATTCGCGCCGGCCGCCTCGCCGCCTGGAAAGAGGCCTGCGCGCGTTATCCAGAAGGCTACCTGTGCTGCGCTCGCGGCGGCCAGCGTTCGCATATCGTCCAGCAGTGGCTGAAAGAAGCTGGCGTGGATTACCCTCTGATCGTCGGGGGCTATAAAGCGCTGCGCCAGGCGGCCATACAGCTTACCGAAGAGCTGGTACAGCGCCCTATCGTGCTGATCGGCGGCTGTACCGGCAATGGCAAAACTCAGCTGGTCTGCGCTCAACCGGACGGTATCGATCTCGAAGGGCTTGCCCATCACCGCGGCTCTTCATTCGGTCGCACCCTCCAGGAGCAGTATCAGCAGGCTACCTTTGAAAATCATCTGGCCGTGGCGATGCTTAAAAAGTCCGGGCAGCAGACGCGCTGGGTGCTGGAGGATGAGGGGCATATGATCGGCGCCAATCACCTGCCGGAGTGTATGCGTCTTCGCATGGCGCAGTCGCCGCTGGCGGTGGTGGAAGATCCGTTTGCTATCCGTCTTGAACGACTGCGGGAAGAGTATTTTACGCGCATGCATCGCGATTTCCTGGCGGCCTACGGCGAAGAACAAGGCTGGCAGGCGTATAGCGAATATCTGCATCATGGCCTGTTCGCAATCCGCCGCCGCCTCGGGCTACAGCGTTTTGCCCAGCTCACCGCCAGGCTTGATGAAGCGCTGCTTGAACAGCAGCGAACCGCCGACACCGAAGCGCACTTCAGCTGGCTGGTTCCCCTGCTGAATGAGTATTACGATCCGATGTACCGCTACCAGCTCGGCAAAAAAGCGGAGAAAATTATTTTCCGCGGCAGCTGGCAGGAAGTTGCCGCCTGGCTGGCGAAGTAATCACATCCTCTCTTGTCCCGGCTTGCGGCGTAAACGCCTTAGCCGGGCTACGGGTCCGCAGACGGCGGTGAACCTGTAGCCCCTGTAAGCGCAGCGTCACCGGGGAATGGTTACCGCTTAGAAGTCGTAGCGCAGACGCACCAGGTTCATATCGCCCAGGTTGTCGGTGCTCGACGTGAAGACGTGTTCATAGTCAACGCGGAAACCATAATCCAGCTGGAAACTCACGCCGACGCCGTTATCGATACGCTGATAGTTGCGGCCGTTCACGTACTGCAGGCGGTCGCCCATAAAGTATGGCTGAATAGATTTCACCGCATACTGGCCAATCGGGAATTTATAACCGGCAAAGTACTCAATCCCCCAGGCATCGCCCGCGAAGTAGTTATGGACATCGGTTTTTTTGGTGGTCAGGAAGTTCTGATACCAACCGCCGCCCAAGGAGAAGGTCCAGTTATCCGGCGTCCAGCTAAGCGCGGTACCAACGATATTCTGATCGTATGATTTGCTGTCAGAACTGGACGGGTTACGCATATCGGCGCGGGTATAGTTCCACGCGGCGCCCCAGGTCAGATCTTTCATAATGTGATAATCCGCGCCGATGGAACCGCCGCCTTTACGTTTATAGCGCAGACCGTTACCCGGCAGATATTCGCTGTCCTCAAACAGATAAGAGGCATAGAGATCGACATCGCCAACGGTTTTCTTATATTTCAGCATATTACGTGAGCGATAGGAGCCATCGTAGTCGCCGTTAATGCCGTTACCCGGCGCCTGGCCAATCATGTCGTAATCCCAAATATCGGTTTTTACCCCGACCACGTCGTAATAAACGCTGTTCTGCTGACCGTAGGTTAACGTCCCCCAGGTATCGCTTTTCAGGCCGGTATAGAGCATACGGCGGCTGGTGTTATTCGCGCCTTCGGCATAGTGGTTATCCCAGTCGAAAAGTGCCGGAATATTGACGCCCAGCTCGTAATAGCTGATCCAGCTAATATCATCAAACAGATAGTAGTCGGCCGCGAAGCGGAAACGGGTTCCGCCATCGAAACCGTTACGTTTATATGAGCCTTTGTCGCCATCGCCGGACATCATGTTGAACTGGGGACGGATACTCCCGCCGACGGTAAAATTAAGCCGGCTTAACGGATCGCCCGCCTGCGGATCTTGTTTTAAAAGCGTAATTTCCGCCTGGGATGCAAAAGAGGTTAACGCCAGGGCTGCGCCGATCGTTATCGCCAGCGCTTTTATTTTATGTGCCATACTTTTTCCTTGATTAATAAGCAACCTTATATTTTCCAGCTGAATATTAACTGCGATTGAGTATGGCGTGTTGCTGAGTTTTTAATGTTTTGTGCGGTTAAAAATCAGCAACTTATCATTTTGTGCCCTTAAAGAATCTGTGGTTATCTTTTCATCGCTATGTCATTAAAATGGTCTATTACCGCGCAAACATTATCCATGGAGGAAATATGTCGAAAAAACTACTGCAGCTGCACTTTGCTTTTAACGGTCCCTTCGGCAGCGAGATGTCCCGTCAGCTCGTGGAGCTGGCCGAGTCTATCAATCAGGAACCAGGGTTTATCTGGAAGGTCTGGACAGAAAACGAAAAAAATCAGGAAGCGGGCGGGATCTACCTTTTTGAGAATGAAGAAACCGCGCTCGCTTACCTCAACAAGCACACCGCGCGCCTCAAATCGCTTGGCGTAAACGAGGTTATCTGTAAAGTTTTCGACGTGAACGAGCCGCTCACCGCGCTGAACCACGGCCATTTGTAATAGCAACTCGCATCCGTGGCCCGAAGCCCTCCCGGGTTGCGGCTAACGCCTTACCCGGGCGACTTTCCCGCAGACGGCTGAGAAACGGTAGCCCGGCTAAGCGCAGCGCGAGCCGGGTGAAAACCCCGGGTTGCGGCTAACGCCTTACCCGGGCTACATAACTCACTCTATCCCTGGCTAAACTGGCGGAACAGCGCTTTACCTTTTAGCAGACGCAGCCCCAGCCAGCCGCCGCACAGCGACAGCAGTATCGCCCCGCACAGCGGCAGCATCACCCACAGCCGCCAGTCCGGAGACCACGGGAAGTCAAAGATTTTGCTTTGCAGCAGCGCCAGCGCAACCTCTGCGCCAATCGCCGCCACGACGCCGGATACCACGCCCAGCAGCGCGAACTCCGCCCACAGCGTGGTGCGCAGCAGAGACTTACCGGCACCCAGCGTGCGCCAGACCACCAGCTCCTGGTAGCGCTGACGCATCCCGACCTGTACCTGCGCCAGCAGCAGCAAAACGCCGCAGGCGGTGACCAGAATCACCATCACCTCAAGCGCGCGGCTTACCTGGGTCAGCACCTGGCCAATCTGTTGCAAAATCGCGCCGATATCCAGCAGGCTGACGGTGGGGAATTCGCGGTTGAGCTGCGTGAGCATCCCGTTGCCGTTATCCCAGCGGAAGCTGGTCAGCCAGCTTTGCGGCTGTCCGTCAAGCGCCCCCTGAGGGAAGATAAAGAAGAAGTTCGGCCGCAGACTCTCCCAGTCGACTTTACGCACGCTGGACACCTTCGCGCTAAAGTCCTGAGTATCCCCGGTAAAGGTCACGCTATCGCCGAGCTTGACGCCCAGACGCTGCGCCAGCCCCTCTTCAATCGACACCTCACCCGCTTTTGACGGCCAGCTACCGGCAACCAGCGGATTATGATCCGGACGCTCGCGGCTCCAGGTGAGGTTAAGCTCCCGGTTCAGGGCTTCATCTTTATTGCCCTCCGTTGCCTGGCCGTTAATTTGCGTCAGGCGCGCGCGCACGATGGGATAGAACTCGGTGGCGCGGGTCTGATGCTCGGCGAGGAAGGTTTTTACCGGCACCACCTGCTCCGGTGCGATGTTAATCAGAAAATAGTTAGGACTTTCCGGCGGCAGCTGCTGCTGCCAGCGGTCAAGCAGATCGCCGCGCAGCACCAGCAGCAGAGCCAGCAGCATAAACGACAGCGAAAAGGCCGCCAGCTGGCTCAGGGTCGACCACGGCTGGCGCAGCAGACGGTTCACCGCCAGGCGCAGCGGCAGCGCTTTTAACGTCAAACGCTTCAGTAACCACAGCACGCCCCATCCCGCCAGGCCGCACAGCAGCGCCAGCACTACGGCACCCGCCAGAACCGCCCACAGCAGGGGGCTGCCGCCCATCAGCAGCGCCAGCAGCGTCACCACCACCGCGCACACGATCGGGATGTAGAGCTTCAGCGGCCAGACGTTGGCGACGACGTCCTGGCGCAGCACCCGCAGCGGCAGCGTCGCCAGCAGTAGCCGATAGGGACGCAGCCCGACCAGCAGGGAAATCACCACCATCGCGCCGATCGCCCACAGCCACGGCCAGCCGCTCGCCGCCGGCAGCGCCGCAGGGAGCACCGGCTTAAGCATCGCCAGCAGAATATGCTCCAGACCGACGCCCATCGCCCCGCCGGCGACCACCGCCAGCGCCAGCAGCATCAACCACTGGCCGACAATCAGTTTGCGCAGCTGCGCCCGTCCGGCGCCGAGGGTTTTGAGGATCGCCACCAGATCGTAACGACTGCGGCAGTAATGGCTCATCGCCACCGCCACCGCGGCGACCGCTAACAGCAGCGTTAACAGCGCCGACAGCAGCAAGAACTGCTGCGAACGTTGCAGCGATTTACCCAGCGCGCTGTCGTCCTGCTCCATGCCAATCCAGCGGTGCTCAGGCCCCAGCTTCGGCAGCAGCCACTTTTCGTAGTCCGCCAGCTGCTGCGGGGTTCCGGCATACTTATAGCGCCAGGAGACGCGGCTCCCGGGCTGCACCGCGCCGGTTTTCGCCACATCGGCGGTGTTCATCATCAGCCGCGGCGCCATCTGGAAAGGATTAAAACCGGCATCCGGCTCCTGTATCACCTCTCCGGCAATGCGCAGCGTGGCGTCGCCCACGTCGATGGTGTCGCCGGTTTTCAGATTCAGCAGCGCCATTAATCGCGGCGCCAGCAGCACGGTGCCGGCGCGCGGTTTCAGTCCGGGCGGCTGAGTTTGCAGCTGGCCATATAGCGGATAGGTGTCGTCAACCGCTTTGACATCCGCCAGCTGCGGCGTATCGCCGGAAAACGTCATGGTGGCAAAGCTCAGCTGCTCGCCGACGGTTAAACCAAGGCGGCGCGCTTCATCAATCCATGCGCCAGGGACGTCGCGCGAACTGCGCAGCGTGCGGTCGCCGGCCATAAATTCCCGGCTTTGCTGGCTAAGTCCTTTCTCCATGCGGTCGCTTATTGAGCCCAGCGCCAGCACGCAGGCCACCGCCAGGCTCAGCGCCAGCCAGACGATCAGCAGCGACGGCGAGCGCCATTCGCGCCAGAACCAGCGGGCAATCATGCTTCCTCCCGCAGCTGGCCATCAACCAGCCGCAGCCGTCGGTCGCAGCGCGCCGCCAGCAGCGGATCGTGGGTGACGAGGATCAGCGTGGTGCCGTGCTCACGGTTCAGCGAAAACAGCAGGTCGGCGATTTTATCCCCGGTGTGACGGTCGAGATTGCCGGTGGGTTCATCGGCAAACAGCAGCTCCGGGCGGCCGTTGAACGCGCGCGCCAGCGCGACCCGCTGCTGCTCGCCGCCGGAAAGCTGTACCGGCAGATGATGCAGGCGCTTACCCAGCCCCAGTTGCTCCAGCAGTGCCCGGGCGCTGCCGCGGCTCTGGCTATCGCTTTCGCCGCGCAGCAGCGCCGGAAGCTCGACATTTTCCAGCGCATTGAGGGTGGGGATCAGCATAAAAGATTGAAAAACAAAGCCGACGTGCTTAGCGCGCAGCTTAGCCCGCGCCTCTTCGTCCATCTGATGCAGCGGTTGTCCGAGCAGCGAAACCTCCCCGCTGCTGCCATCGTCCAGCCCGGCGAGGATCGCCAGCAGCGTCGATTTACCGGACCCCGACTCGCCAATCAGGGCGATGGTCTGCCCCTGTTTGACAACCAGCTCAACTCCGGTAAGGATGGAAAGCTGATGCTCACCCTGACCGACGGATTTCTTAAGATGATGAACTTCAAGTATGTTTTCCGCTGGCATTTGCCTTTCCTGTTTCTGGTCCTGTTTACCTGCCGCGCCATGGCGGCCGACACGCTGTTGGTTCTCGGCGACAGTCTGAGCGCCGGTTATCGTATGGCGGGCAATACCGCCTGGCCTGCGCTGCTAAACGATAAGTGGCAGACAAAAACGCCGGTAGTTAACGCCAGTATCAGCGGCGATACCTCGCAGCAGGGGCTGGCAAGGCTGCCGGCCCTGCTTAAGCAGCATCAGCCGCGCTGGGTGCTGGTTGAGCTCGGCGGTAATGACGGGCTGCGCGGTTTCCCGCCTCAGCAGACGGAACAGACGCTGCGTACCATTATTGAGCATATCAAAGCGGCGGACGCCCAGCCGCTACTGATGCAAATTCGCCTGCCCGCCAACTATGGCCGCCGTTATAATGAAGCCTTTAGCGCTATTTATCCGGCACTGGCCAAAGAGTTTGATATTCCTCTGCTGCCCTTTTTTATGGAAGAGGTTTATCTGAAACCGCAGTGGATGCAGGATGATGGAATTCACCCGAATCGCGACGCTCAGCCGTTTATTGCCGACTGGATGGCGACGCGCCTGGCTCCCTTAGTTAATCATGACTCCTGATAACAGCGAGTCATTTGCAGGTAAAGTTATGCAAAAATCGGTTTTAGTTACAGGATGTTCCAGCGGAATTGGTCTTGAAAGCGCCCTGGATTTAAAGCGCCAGGGCTTTAACGTGCTGGCCGCCTGCCGCAAAGCGGAAGATGTCGCACGGATGCAGGCGCTGGGGCTGACCGGTGTGTTGCTGGATCTTGACGATCCGCAGAGCGTTGAACGTGCCGCCGCCGAGGTGATTGCCCTGACCGACAACCGCCTGTACGGCCTGTTTAACAACGCGGGCTACGGCGTCTACGGCCCGCTGCCGACCGTCAGCCGCCGGCAGATGGAGCAGCAGTTTTCCGCCAACTTTTTTGGCGCTCATCAGCTAACGATGCTACTGCTTCCGGCCATGGAGCCGCACGGCGAAGGGCGTATCGTGATGACCTCATCGGTTATGGGGATTATCTCCAGCCCGGGCCGCGGCGCCTATGCCGCCAGCAAATATGCGCTGGAAGCCTGGTCCGATGCGCTGCGCATGGAGCTGCGCCACAGCGGCATTAAGGTCAGCCTGATTGAGCCGGGCCCCATCCGCACCCGCTTCACCAAAAATGTCAACCAGACTCAGGCCGATAAGCCGGTGGAAAATCCCGGTATCGCCGCCCGCTTCACGCTCGGACCGGAAGCGGTGGTGGAAAAAGTGCGTCACGCTTTTGTCAGCGATAAACCGAAGCTGCGCTATCCGGTAACCCTGGTGACGCACGCGGTCGCCCTGCTTAAGCGGCTGCTGCCGACCCGCGCGATGGACAAAATTATCCAGGGCTGAGTTGAAGCACCTGCCGCCGTCCCCATATATCTATACAAATATCGATTAAAGAGACTTGCTCATGTCCGCACAGAATATCGTCAATATTACCGAAGCTAATCTACACCAGACGCTGCAGCAATCCGCGACAACGCCGGTGCTGTTTTATTTCTGGTCCGCGCGCAGCCAGCATTGCGAGCAGCTGACGCCGGTACTGGAGAGCCTCGCCGCCCAGTACAACGGCCTGTTTACCCTCGCTAAAGTTGACTGCGATGCCGAACAAATGCTGGCTTCGCAGTTTGGCCTGCGCGCTATCCCTACGGTTTACCTGTTCCAGAACGGTCAGCCGGTCGACGGCTTCGAAGGCCCGCAGCCGGAAGAAGCGGTTCGCGCGCTGCTGGATAAGTTCCTGCCGCGTGAAGAGGAGCTCAAAGCGCAGCAGGCGCTGGCGCTGATGGAGGAAGAGAACTACGCCGAAGCGCTGCCGCTGCTGAAAGACGCCTGGCAGATGTCGAATCAGGAGAGCCAGATCGGCCTGCTGCTGGCGGAAACGCTGATTGCCCTCCATCGTTCCGATGAAGCGGAAACGGTACTGAAAACCGTGCCGCTGCAGGATCAGGATACCCGCTATCAGGGGCTGGTGGCGCAGATCGAGCTGCTGAAAAAAGCCGCCGACACGCCGGAAATTCAGCAGCTGCAGCAGCAGGTTGAGCAGAACCCGGAAGATGCGGCGCTGGCCTCCCAACTGGCATTACAGCTGCATCAGGTGGGGCGTAACGAAGAAGCCCTGGCGCTGCTGTTCAGCCATCTGCAAAAAGATTTAGGCGCCGGAAACGGCGAGGTTCGCAAACTGCTGCAAGAGATCCTTTCCGCACTCGGCACCGGCGACGCGCTGGCCGCGAAGTACCGCCGCCAGCTCTATTCTCTGCTTTATTAATGATAATCACCCGGCTCGCGCTGCGCGTAGCCGGGCTACAGGATGGATGTTCTCGTGGCCCGGACAGGCGCGTTCAGCGCCGTATCCGGGAAAAAATCTTACGCGCGTTTTTTCAGCTGCGTCACCACCAGCTGATGGCGCGCATTGAAGAACTTCAGGTAGGTCAGATACCCGGCGATAATCGTTGACAGGCTGGCGGTCGACAGCAGCATAAACGTCACCATAATCTGATACTTAATCGCTTTTACCGGATCAATCCCGGCGAAAATCAGCCCCGACATCATCCCCGGCAGGCTCACCAGCCCCACCGTTTTCGCCGAATCTACCGTTGGGATCAGCGCGGCGCGAATGCTATCGCGTATAAGCCTTGCAGACGCCATCTTCGGCGTTGCGCCCAGGCTCAGCTTTTCCTGAATCTGCTGCTGCTCGCTGCTAAAACGCTGCCCCATATTGTTGTAGCACAGCCCAACCGCCACCATCGCGTTGCCGGCTACCATCCCGGCAATCGGAATCACCTGCATCGGCACAAAAGCAATCGATCCGGAAACAACCAGCACCGCCAGGGTTAACCCAGCGCCGGTCGTTATCGCGATAAACGAGGAGACAAAGGCTTTGTCGATATATTTGCTACGCTTTTTCGCATTCCACGCGGCGTTAAAGCAGATAAACAGCACCATCAGCAGCGTCAGCACGGCGTGATTAACGTTAAAGATATATTTCAGCACATAGCCGACAATAATCAGCTGCACTATTGCCCGACAAATGCTCCAGATAATCTCTTTTTCCAGCGCCAGCTTTTCCCGGTAGCTAACCACGATCGCTACCAGTACCAGAACCATAGATAACGCCAGCGACTCATTGGTAATATTATGGCCGTTCATTTTTTTTCTCCTCCTGCGCTCTTCCGCCAGCAGGCTTTAGCGTAATCACTTCATCCGCATGGGCAATTTCATTGCTATCGTGAGTGACCCACAGAACGGCGATGTTTTTTTCGCTGGTGTAGCGATGAATAATCTCATTCACATTGGTTTTATTGCTTTCATCCAGCGCGCTGGTAATTTCATCCAGCAGCAGCACCTGCGGCAAAAACTGCAGATTGCGTATCAACGAAACGCGCTGCTTTTCCCCGCCCGAAAGTTCATTGATTGACTTTTCCAGCGTATTTTCCGCCAGCCCAAAGCGCAGCAGATCGGCGACCAGCGCTTTGGGTTCAGGCTGTTTATTACGGATCTGCCACGGGAAGATCAGATTGTCATACACCGAATCGCCAAACAGCGCCGGGGTTTGCGCGCAGTAGGAAACCTGCTGGCGATAGGTTTCCGGCGTCAACGTGTTGATATCTTTACCCGCGAAGAGAATTTTTCCCGACGTCGGGCTCAGCAGCGAAGCGATTATTTTTAATAAGGTGCTTTTCCCGCACCCGGAAGGGCCGGTAATTAGCTTAAATTCCCCTGCCCTGAGCTGAAAACTTATCTCATTAAGGATGGTGACATCATCGGCCTGAAACCCCACGTTCTCCAGGCGCAAAATAGCGTTACTTTCGGTCATTATTATTCCCAGTTTTTCAACAACGCCTCTAGTTTACTCCACTTTCCTTTCACCCGGATGCGCGGAAAGATATACTCTGGTTAAACGCGCGCCACTCTCCCGGCGCATCAACAGGCAACAAGACAGGAGGTTTTTGATGCTGATTTTTATCCCCATTCTTATTTTCGTCGCGCTGGTTATCGTCGGAGCGTCGGTAAAAATTGTTCCTCAGGGCTACCAGTGGACGGTAGAGCGCTTTGGCCGCTATACGCAAACGCTGCAGCCGGGTATGAGTCTTGTGGTTCCCTTTATGGATCGGATCGGGCGCAAAATTAATATGATGGAGCAGGTGCTCGATATCCCTTCACAGGAGGTGATTTCGCGCGATAACGCCAACGTCACCATTGATGCGGTGTGCTTTATTCAGGTTATCGATGCGCCGAAAGCCGCCTATGAAGTCAGCAACCTCGAGCTGGCGATCATCAACCTGACCATGACCAACATTCGTACCGTGCTGGGCTCCATGGAACTGGATGAAATGCTCTCCCAGCGCGACAGCATCAACACCCGTCTGCTGCATATTGTCGATGAAGCGACCAACCCGTGGGGCATCAAAATTACCCGCGTCGAGATCCGCGACGTACGCCCGCCGGCGGAGCTGATCGCCTCAATGAACGCCCAGATGAAAGCCGAACGAACCAAGCGCGCCTATATTCTGGAAGCCGAAGGGATACGTCAGGCGGAAATTCTCAAAGCCGAAGGCGAGAAACAGTCGCAGATCCTCAAAGCCGAGGGCGAACGCCAGTCGGCATTTTTACAGGCAGAGGCGCGCGAACGTTCTGCGGAAGCGGAAGCGCGCGCTACCCAGATGGTGTCGTCCGCTATCGCCTCCGGCGACATTCAGGCCATCAACTACTTTGTCGCGCAGAAATATACCGATGCGCTGCAGCAAATTGGCGCGGCGAACAACAGTAAAGTGGTGCTGATGCCGCTGGATGCCAGCAGCCTGATGGGCTCCATCGCCGGGATCAGCGAACTGATTAAAGAAGGGGCTGGCGCCCAGAAAAAATCATGATCGCGCTGATTCTCACCCACCCGCATATTTTCTGGCTCAGCCTTGGCGGGCTGCTGCTGGCGGCGGAAATGCTCGGCGGCAACGGCTATCTGCTGTGGAGCGGCATTGCCGGCGTCGTAACCGGGCTGCTGGTCTGGATGCTACCGTTTAGCTGGGAGTGGCAGGGCACGCTGTTCGCCGTGCTGACCCTGCTGGCGGCCTGGCTGTGGTCGCGCTGGCTGCGTAACCGCGTAAAACGCCAGAAGCCGGCGGACGCTCAGCTTAATCAGCGGGGACAGCAGCTGCTTGGCCGCCGCTTTACGCTGGAAACGGCGCTGGTTAACGGCCGAGGACACGTCCGCGTGGGCGACAGTTCATGGCCGGTAATAGCCGATGACGACCTCCTGGCGGGCAGTAAGGTTGAAGTCGTCGCCGTCGAGGGGATTACGCTGCGGGTCAGGGAGCTCCCTAACGGCCGCTAGGCCTGGACTTTGCGGTGACAGCAGCCCGAGAGATTATCGATGATCGGGCAGTCCGCGCTGTCATCGCCGGGACAGGAGTCCGCCAGCGCCAGCAGCTGCGCACGCATCCCCTGCAGCTCGCTGATGTGGCGCTCAATCTCCGCGACTTTCTCCAGCGTCCGGCGCTTCACGTCGGCGCTGTGCCGCGACGGATCGTTGAACAGGAATATCAGCTCGCGACACTCTTCCAGATTGAACCCCACCTGACGCGCCTGGCGCAGCAGGGTCAGTTCATCCAGATGCTGTTGGCTGTAGCTGCGGTAGCCGTTTTCGCTACGCAGCGGCGGCGTTACCAGTCCCTTCTCTTCGTAAAAACGGATCGCTTTACTGGTTAAGCCGGTTTTTTTCGCCACATCGCTAATATTCATGTTTCCCCCTTGACCTTCCCCTTGCTGGAAGGTTTAACCTTGCTAATACTCGATGAAAGAGTGTGTTCGGTCAATCATTAACCGGAAATTTATTCAGGAGTTATTTATGTCTAACACTATCGACCTCGCGCTTGATGGCCTCTCCTGCGGCCACTGCGTTAAACGGGTGAAAGAGAGCCTGGAGCAGCGTCCCGACGTTGAGCAGGCGGAAGTTACCGTTACCGAAGCCCACGTCACGGGCAGCGCCAGCGCGGAAGCGCTGATTGAGACCATTAAACAAGCCGGATACGGCGCGGAGCTCAGCCACCCAAAGGCTAAACCGCTGGCAGAATCATCAATCCCGCCGGAAGCACTGACAGCGGCCACCACTGAGCTTCCGGCAGCCCGTGACGAAGATGACAGCCAGCAGCTGTTAATCAACGGCATGAGCTGCGCCAGCTGCGTATCCCGGGTACAAAACGCGCTCGCCGCGGTGCCGGGCGTCTCGCAGGCGCGGGTCAACCTGGCGGAACGCACTGCGCTGGTATTGGGCAGCGCGTCCGCCGCAGAATTAGTCCAGGCCGTAGAGAAAGCGGGCTACGGCGCGGAGGCTATCGAAGACGACCTCGAACGCCGCGAGCGTCAGCAGGAAACCGCCATCGCCACGATGAAGCGCTTCCGCTGGCAGGCTATCGTCGCCCTGCTGGTCGGGATCCCGGTGATGGGTTGGGGGATGATCGGCGACAACATGATGGTCAGCGATGATAACCGTACCCTGTGGCTGGTTATCGGCCTTGTCACGCTGGCGGTGATGGTATTTGCCGGCGGCCATTTTTACCGCAGCGCGTGGAAAAGCCTGAAAAACGGCACCGCGACGATGGATACGTTGGTGGCGCTGGGTACCGGCGTCGCCTGGCTCTATTCGATGAGCGTCAATCTGTGGCCGCAGTGGTTTCCGCTGGAAGCCCGCCACCTTTATTATGAAGCCAGCGCGATGATTATCGGTCTGATTAACCTCGGCCATATGCTGGAAGCCCGTGCACGTCAGCGCTCTTCAAAAGCGCTGGAAAAACTACTCGATTTAACCCCACCGTCAGCGCGGGTGGTCACCGACGAAGGCGAAAAAGATCTGCCGCTGGCGGAAGTTCAGGCGGGAATGACCCTGCGTTTGACCACCGGCGATCGCGTTCCGGTCGATGGCATCATTAGCCAGGGCGAGGCCTGGTTCGATGAAGCGATGCTCACCGGTGAGCCGGTGCCTCAGCAAAAAGGCGACGGTGACGCCGTGCATGCCGGGACCGTAGTGCAGGACGGCAGCGTACTGTTTACCGCCAGCGCGGTCGGCAGCCAGACCACCCTGGCGCGTATTATCCGCATGGTGCGTCAGGCGCAGAGCAGTAAACCTGAAATCGGCCAGTTGGCGGACAAAATCTCCGCCGTGTTCGTCCCGGCGGTCGTGGCGATAGCCCTGTTCAGCGCCGCGATCTGGTACTTTTTCGGTCCGGCGCCGCAAATTGTCTATACCCTGGTGATCGCCACCACGGTGCTGATTATCGCCTGTCCGTGCGCCCTGGGGCTGGCAACGCCGATGTCGATTATCTCCGGCGTGGGCCGCGCGGCGGAGTACGGAGTTCTGGTGCGCGATGCCGATGCGCTGCAGCGCGCCAGCACCCTGGATACGCTGGTCTTTGATAAAACGGGTACCCTCACCGAGGGTAAACCGCAGGTGGTGGCGATAAAAACCTTTGCCGCCATCGATGAAACCACCGCACTGCGTCTGGCGGCGTCACTGGAGCAAGGCTCCAGCCACCCGCTGGCGCGCGCCATCCTCGACAAAGCCGCAGATCAACGCCTGCCTGCGGTAGATAATTTCCGCACCCTACGCGGACTGGGGGTCAGCGGTGAAGCCGAAGGCCACCGTCTGCTGCTCGGCAACCAGGCGCTGCTTAATGAGCAAAAGATAGCAACGGCTGAAATAGAAGGCGAAATGAACGCCCAGGCGTCACAGGGCGCGACGCCGGTGCTACTGGCGGTAGATGGTCAGGCGGCGGCGCTGTTCGCCATCCGCGATCCGCTGCGTGAAGATAGCGTGGCGGCATTAGCCAGGCTGCACCGCCAGGGTTATCGTCTGGTCATGCTGACCGGCGATAACCCAACCACCGCCAACGCTATCGCTAAAGAGGCGGGCATTGATGAGGTGATTGCCGGGGTTCTGCCGGACGGTAAAGCCGATGCGATTAAGCGCCTGCAAGGCCAGGGACATCAGGTGGCGATGATCGGCGACGGTATCAACGATGCGCCCGCGCTGGCGCAGGCCGATGTGGGGATCGCCATGGGCGGCGGCAGCGATGTCGCTATTGAGACAGCGGCGATTACCCTGATGCGCCATAGCCTGAACGGCGTCGCCGATGCGCTGGAGATCGCCAAAGCCACGCTGCGCAACATGAAGCAGAACCTGCTGGGGGCATTTGTTTATAACTCGCTGGGCATTCCGATTGCCGCCGGGATCCTGTGGCCGCTAACCGGAACGCTGCTCAATCCGGTGGTGGCGGGCGCCGCCATGGCGCTCTCTTCGATTACCGTCGTGAGCAACGCCAACCGCCTGCTGCGCTTTAAGCCAAAATCCTAAGCCGGAAGCCTAAGCTCCTGTCGTTTCAGCCGCCGTGCGGTTGGATTCCCGGCTGGCGGCGTCAACGCCTTAGCCGGGAGCACAACCGCAGATGACCGTGTACCCGTGCGAGAAAAGAACCAGACGCCGACGTTCAGTCATTCTGCTCGTTCCGGTGAGTGCTCCAGCCGATAAACCAGTGCCTGCGCGCAGACGCTTTCCCTGGACTTTCCTTGCGCCGTTCTTCCCCAGGCGCTAGCATGAAAGCTTCACACTACGGAGCACGTATGGGCCTGTTAAACCGAATAAAAATGCTGTGGCAAGCCGCCCTCGGCTCGTCTTATTCCTGGCCCGCGCTGGATATCACCCTTCCCGGGGAACGCTATCTGCACCTGGTCGGCAGTATTCATATGGGCACCCGCGATATGTCGCCGCCGCCCGCCCGGCTGTTAAAAAAGATCCGTCAGGCCGATGCGCTGATTGTGGAAGCGGATATTAGCGGCAGCGAAACGCCATTCAGCAACCTCCCCTCCTGTCCGCCGCTGGCGGAACGCCTGAACGCCCCCCAGCTTGCTGCACTGCAAGAGCGAGCGGCAGAAATGGGCCTGTCTGTCGCGCTGTTCGACAGTCAACCGCTGTGGCAGGTAGCGATGGTACTGCAGGCAACTCAGGCGCAAAAACTGGGGCTCAGGGCGGATTACGGCATTGATTATCAACTGCTGATGGCGGCGCGCGAGAGCCATATCCGCGTGATGGAGCTGGAGGGAGCCGACAGCCAGATTGCGCTGCTGCGGGATCTGCCCGATGGCGGTCTGGCGCTGCTGGAGGATACCCTCACCCACTGGCGCACAAATGCGCGTCTGCTGCAGGTGATGATCGGTTGGTGGCTCGATCAGCCGCCGTCAAGAGGGGCTACCTCGCTGCCGACAACCTTTAGCCAGTCGCTGTATGACGTTCTGATGCACCAGCGCAACCTCGCCTGGCGGGAAACGCTGCTGGCGCTGCCGCCGGGACGCTACGTGGTTGCCGTCGGGGCGCTGCATTTATACGGCGAAGGGAATCTGCCGGACATGCTGACGTAAAAAAATGGCCAATATTGCTATTGGCCCGTCAAAGAGGAATTTCATCATTATTATTATTCCGGGGTTCGCGCCCCGGATCGTCTGATTGTCGCTCAAAGTGACCATCACTGCCAATACTATTGCGCAAGATGATACTATTTTTTAGACAGCCGTCGGGCGTATGCTTATGTCACATTTAATCGGTTGGTAAGAAGGATAACGATGACTCCCGCCGTAAAATTACTCGAAAAAAACAAAATTAGTTTTCAAATCCACAGCTACGATCACGATCCGAACGAAACCAATTTTGGTGACGAAGTGGTGCGTAAGCTGGGACTGAACGCCGACCAGGTCTACAAAACGCTGCTGGTTGCCGTTAACGGCGACATGAAGCATCTGGCCGTTGCAGTGACCCCGGTTGCGGGTCAGTTGGATCTGAAAAAAGTGGCGAAGGCCTTAGGCGCAAAAAAAGTGGATATGGCAGACCCGATGGTCGCGCAGCGGGTTACCGGCTATCTGGTGGGGGGTATCAGCCCGCTCGGGCAAAAAAAACGTCTGCCGACGGTGATTGACGCACCGGCCCAGGCGTTTGCCACCATCTATATTTCCGGCGGCAAACGCGGGCTGGATATTGAGCTGGCGGCCAGCGATCTGGCGAAGATCCTTGAGGCAAAATTCGCCGATATCGCGCGGCGCGATTAATTGACGGTTTTGCGTCAGAGGATAATCCCGGAGGCGGCGCTGACGCGCCTTGTCCGGGCTACAAAATCCAAAACCGCTGAGACCTGTAGCCCCGGTAGCTACGCAACCGGGGTTTGGCTCAAACGTTACTGCCAGCTGACCTCGCCTTTCGGTTCATAAGCTGCCGCATCCAACGGTGAGTTTTTCTGGATATACTCTTTCAGCACTTCGGCATCGATAAAGCCGGTATTAACATAGCCGGGCTTCGTATCGATATGCGGATAGCCGTCGCCGCCGGTGGCGTTAAAGCTCAGGGTCGCCATACGATAGGTCTTTGCCGGATCGACCGGTTCGCCTTTGATGGTCAAATTATTGAGCTTGCCGTCTTTAGCCACAAAACCGACGTTGGCAAACTGCGGATAGGCGCCGGAATCGGGCTTCATCTGCGCCACGGCGGTCAGATACTCGGTCACTTCCTTACCGCTCATATCGACATAGACCAGCACGTTGCCGAAGGGTTGGACCTTCATCACATCTTTATAGGTGATATCACCCGCTTCAATCGAATCACGCACTCCGCCGCCGCTCATCACCGCGAAATCAGCATTGCTGCGCGCCATCTGCGCCGCCAGCAGCAAACGTCCCATATTGGTTTGCACGAAACGAACTTTGCTGCGATCGCCCTCCAGATGCGCGTTTACGCTACCGATTTTCACCTGTAGCTGCGCTTTGCCTTTATTCTGGAAAGGCGTCAGCAGGGAGAGCATCTGCGGATTTTCGGGGATTTGCGGCGTATAGAGCACGCGCTCGCTCTCGCCGTTGTCCCAGGTGACCTTTTTCTTCAGGTTGACCGGGATCAGCTGATAGCGCACCAGCTTCATGTCGCCGTTGCGGAATTCAAAATCGGCGCGGCCAACATATTTACCCCACTCATGGGCCTGCACAATCCAGATACCGTTCTGCTTGTCCGGCGCGCACGGGCTACCCGGAACGTAATCCACCTGCTTCTTGTTCTCCGACGCCATGCATACCGGGTCCTGCGAGTGACCGCCGACGATCATCGCCAGCGCTCCCGCAGGCAGGCTGCGTGCCATCTCAACATCGCCCGGCGCGTTCGAACCGTGAGCGCCATTGTCATAATGGCCCATGTGGGTAGTAGCCAGAATCACGTCCGGCTTTTCATTCTGCTGCAGCTCCTGGATAACGAGTTTGGCCTCTTCCGCCGGTTTACGGAACTCGATATCGGTAAAGAACTCGGGATTACCAATTTTAGCCGTATCGTCGGTCGTCAGACCGATAACCGCAATATTCAGCCCGCCGCGTTTGAACAGCGCCCACGGCTTAAACAGACGCTCGCCGGTGCTTTTCTGATAAATATTCGCCGAAAGGAAAGGGAACTTCGCCCATTTTTCCTGCTGACGCAGTACGCTAAGCGGATTATCAAATTCATGATTACCCACCGCCATTGCATCGTAGCCAATCAGGTTCATCCCGCGGAAATCAGGTTCCGCGTCCTGTAAATCGGATTCCGGCACGCCGGTGTTGATATCGCCGCCGGATAACAGCAGCACGCTGCCGCCTTCTGCCGCCACCTCTTTGCGAATACCGTCAACCAGCGTTTTTTGTGCGGATAGCCCATATTCGCCGTAGTCGCTACGCCAGAAGTGGCCATGATGATCGTTAGTATGCAGGATGGTTATTTTGTAAGTTTTATCCTGCTCATAAGCCTGCGCTGACAGGCTCCCCAGCGATAGCGCCGTAAATAGCGCCAGCGCAACGCCTTGCTTCATAAAGTGCATATTTCTCTCCCTGACGAAGTAACAACTGCCGAAAGTATAGCGAGTTGGCCGATTAGACAAATATGTTTTCAGAATTGCGACTTCCTTCAAACCTTAGGGGCAGGTATGTTAGGCAGATAATAATTCCACCTGCATCCTCTATAAAAAACACTTAAGTGAACCTATGGCAATGAATCAGACCGCACAACCCTTATCCGGCCCTGCTGCTGCGCCGCAAAAAGCACGCACCTCGTTTCGCATTCTCGGCGCCATCAGCCTCTCCCATTTGCTAAACGATATGATCCAATCGCTTATTCTGGCTATCTACCCGCTGCTGCAGGCCGAGTTTTCGCTGACCTTTGTGCAGATAGGTATGATTACCCTCACCTTCCAGCTGGCCTCATCGCTATTGCAGCCGGTCGTCGGCTATCTGACCGACAAACATCCGATGCCGTGGTCGCTGCCGATAGGCATGTGCTTTACCCTGAGCGGTCTGGTGCTGCTGGCGATCTCGGGGAGCTTTGGTATGGTTCTGCTGGCAGCCGCGCTGGTCGGCACCGGGTCTTCGGTCTTTCATCCGGAATCTTCACGCGTGGCGCGTATGGCTTCCGGCGGTCGCCATGGCCTGGCGCAGTCGATATTTCAGGTCGGCGGTAACTTTGGCAGCTCGTTAGGCCCGCTGCTTGCGGCCCTGATTATCGCTCCTTACGGTAAAGGTAACGTTGGCTGGTTTGTCCTGGCAGCGCTGTTGGCGATCGTCGTGCTGGCGCAAATCAGCCGCTGGTATGCCGCTCAGCATCGGATGAATAAAGGTAAACCGAAGGCGCTGATTGTAAATCCGTTGCCAAAAAACAAAGTTATTCTGGCGGTCAGTATCCTGTTACTGCTGATTTTCTCGAAATACTTCTATATGGCAAGCATCAGCAGCTATTACACCTTTTATCTGATGCAAAAATTCGGATTGTCGGTGCAAAATGCCCAGTTTCATCTGTTTGCCTTTCTTTTTGCCGTCGCGGCAGGAACGGTGATTGGCGGGCCTGTCGGCGATAAGATTGGGCGCAAATATGTTATTTGGGGCTCTATCCTTGGCGTAGCGCCGTTCACCCTTGTTTTACCCTATGCATCCCTGGAATGGACCGGGATTTTAACGGTGATAATTGGTTTTATCCTTGCCTCAGCCTTTTCCGCCATTCTGGTCTATGCCCAGGAGCTATTACCGGGGCGGATCGGCATGGTTTCTGGTTTGTTCTTCGGTTTTGCTTTTGGCATGGGTGGCCTTGGCGCCGCGGTACTGGGGCTCTTAGCTGACCATACCAGCATCGAACTGGTCTATAAAATCTGCGCTTTCCTGCCTCTAATCGGCATCCTGACGATATTTCTACCTAACAACCATCAAAAGTCATGATTCTTCGGTAGCCAAAGTGTAACTTTGGCTACCACAATCCCTTACCCCACCAGCATTACCCCGCATAAGCTGCTGCCATTTTGCGCTCCGTGCTTTTTTGCACGTCAATTGCATTTTTCTGCAAAATTCAATGATTATTCATAAACAAAACCGTTGAAAGTGTCATAAACTATTATTCGGTTTTTTGGTTTTATACCCTAATTCATTCAAGTTGCAGGACAAGCCACTTGTGCCTTGAACAGCGCTGGCGCTGGCCCCTAAGGGCGAGGCTCATGGATGAGCCAAGTAACAAAGCCTACGCCCATGCAAATTGAAGCATGACGGGTATGTACCGAAAATGGATCAGCTCACCACTGCAAGGAGACGGAATGCACCACGCAACACCGCTAATCACCACCATTGTCGGCGGCCTTGTGCTCGCCTTTATTCTCGGCATGATTGCCAATAAGCTACGTATTTCTCCTCTGGTGGGATATCTATTAGCGGGCGTGCTGGCCGGACCTTTTACCCCAGGTTTTGTTGCTGATACCAAGCTGGCGCCGGAACTGGCCGAGCTCGGCGTGATCCTGCTGATGTTCGGCGTGGGTCTGCATTTCTCCTTAAAAGATCTGATGGCGGTTAAGGCCATCGCCATCCCGGGCGCTATCGCCCAGATAGCCGTAGCGACCCTGTTGGGTATGGCGCTCTCTGCCATGCTGGGCTGGTCGTTAATGACCGGTATCGTTTTTGGTCTGTGTCTTTCTACCGCCAGTACCGTGGTGCTGCTGCGCGCGCTGGAAGAACGGCAGCTTATTGATAGCCAGCGGGGGCAAATCGCCATCGGCTGGCTGATTGTTGAAGATCTGGTGATGGTTCTGACGCTGGTGCTGCTGCCGGCGGTTGCCGGCATGACCGAGAAAGGCGACGTGGGCCTGGCTTCTCTGGCCCTCGATATGAGTATTACCATCGGCAAAGTCGTCGCCTTCATCGCCATTATGATGCTCGTCGGCCGCCGCCTGGTGCCGTGGATTATGTCGCGCAGCGCGGCAACCGGTTCACGCGAGCTGTTTACGCTGTCGGTACTGGCGTTAGCGCTCGGCATCGCTTTCGGCGCCGTTGAGCTATTTGACGTCTCCTTCGCCCTCGGCGCCTTTTTCGCCGGTATGGTGCTCAATGAATCCGAGCTCAGCCATCGCGCGGCCCACGATACGCTGCCGCTGCGCGACGCCTTCGCCGTGCTGTTCTTTGTCTCCGTCGGAATGCTGTTCGACCCGATGATTCTGCTTGAGCAGCCGCTGGCAGTACTGGCGACGCTGGCTATCATCATTTTCGGTAAATCGGCTGCCGCCTTCTTCCTGGTGCGGATGTTCGGCCACTCGCCGCGCACTGCCCTGACCATTGCCGCCAGTCTGGCGCAAATCGGTGAATTCGCCTTTATTCTTGCTGGTCTGGGAATGGCGCTGGATCTGCTGCCGCAGGCCGGGCAGAACCTGGTGCTTGCCGGCGCCATTATCTCCATCATGCTCAACCCGGTCCTGTTTACCCTGCTGGAAAAATACCTCGATAAAACGGAGACGCTGGACGAACAGACGCTGGAAGAAGTGCTGGAAGATGAGAAACAGATCCCCGTTGATATCTGTAACCATGCGCTGCTGGTCGGTTTCGGTCGCGTCGGGAGCCTGCTTGGTGAAAAACTGATGGCTCAGGGGATACCGCTGGTAGTTATCGAAACATCGCGCACCCGCGTTGACGAACTGCGCGCGCGGGGTATTCGCGCAGTTTTAGGTAACGCCGCCAATGAAGAGATAATGAATCTGGCGCATCTGGACTGCGCGCGCTGGCTACTGCTCACCATCCCTAACGGTTACGAGGCCGGAGAGATCGTGGCCTCAGCGCGCGAGAAGTGCCCGAATATCGAGATCATCGCGCGCGCGCATTACGACGATGAGGTGGAATATATTGTTGAACGCGGCGCCAACCAGGTAGTGATGGGCGAACGAGAAATCGCCCGCGCCATGCTTAAGCTGCTTGAAACGCCGCCAGCCGGCGAGCTTATTACCGGTTAATGCTTCCGGCCCCGACTCCACGGGGCCGACTTTATTTACCGGCTTAACGATCCCAGTAGGCCTCTTCCAGACTATCTTCACGCTCCGGCAGGCCGCGGGTCAGACGCGGTGAATGCTGGTTCAGCACCTGATAGCTCACGCGGTTAGCGTATTTACACACCTGCGCCAGCGAGGAATAGGTCAGCCATTTGCATTTGTGCTTGCTGGAGTTCGGCACGTTATTGCGATGATAATTATTAGCGGTGATGTCGTGCAGCAGCGCCGCCAGCGCGCCGTCGCCGGCGCCGTTGGTGTTCATGATCTTCTCCGGCCCGCCCATATAGGGTGCGATATGCGAATAAATACGCAGCGGATTCTCGCAGTCCTGGTGGCGCATCGCGCGGCTGAATTCATACTGGTTAAACTCGGCAATCGCGCCAGGCAGCAGCGGATGCTGCGTTTTGCGCTTAGCCTCATCCTCGGTAAAACTGGCCATATACAGCCCGGCGGGCCCGGCGGTGCACAGTACCAGGTCAACCCACTCCAGCGCCTTGTCGGAAGCCAGCAGCGGATCGGATAGTCCGGTCAGCGCTTCCGCCTCCTCTTCGTTCATCGCCAGAATAGAAACGTGTTCTTTGAGGAACGCCTGCCACCACGCCGGATTATCAGCGATAACGTATTTAGTCCCCAGGGTCAGGACCACCGGTACATCGTGCTTTTTCGCATATTTGATGGCCTGCATCGTCGCGTCCGGCATCGGCTCACCCGGCTTGCAGCGGACGAGGTAGGAGGTCAGCACCAGTGCGGAAGCGCCGGCGATCACGCTTTCCGGAATGCTTTCCGGGCGGAGCTTATTCATATGACCGGGGCTGATCGCAAAGGTGCGCTCGCCGGAGTCGCTAATAAGGGTAAAGCAGCGACCAATCGCGCCATCCACGCCTTGCAGGTAGTTCAGATCGGTACGGCTGGAGGTGTTGCACAGGTAGCGATAGGCGTAGCCGCCGATTTCAATATTGCTGCACATGACGCCAAGCAGAACCGAGCGGTCATCCGCCAGCACCGAGTAGTTGTGCATGGTGTTTCCGATGGTACCACCGGCAAACTGGTGGGTAATCAGATCGTTGCGGACCAGTTCCTGGTACAACGCTTCGGCGACATCATCCTCAATCACCAGCGAATGCCCGGCGCTCAGGCCGTAGCGTACGATAAACGCCTCATCCACTTTCGCTTCGATATCGACCAGGGTTTGATCGATGCCGACGACCCAGGCGACGTTAGACTCATTGTCCGGCTGAATTTGTTGCAGCAGCGGATCGCGAGCGTTGACGGGAAAATAGTGTTTGGATTTGCGTTTACCGGGAAATTTCATAGTGGCGATTTATTGACAGTGAACAAGCGGGGAATAGTAGCATACTCCCCGCCGCACGCGCGATCAGCGATATTTCGCCGTCAGGTTGACCATCATTTCAATATGCGCGGTGTCCGCATTAAGCGCCGGTATGTACTCATATTGCTGGCCGCCGGCTTCAAGGAAGATTTCCCGGTTTTGCACCGCGATCTCTTCCAGCGTCTCCAGGCAATCGGCAGCAAAGCCGGGACAGATAACCTGAATATGCTTCACCCCTTTCTCACCGAGCATTTTCAGCGTTTCGTCAGTATAGGGCGTCAGCCACGGCTCACGACCAAAGCGCGACTGAAAAGTCATCATGACCCGGTCAGGCGACAGACCAAGGGCTGAAACCAGCTCACGAGTGGTATCGCGACAGCGCTGAGGATAGGTATCCCCTTGCTGAGCGTAACGCTGTGGAATCCCATGATAGGAGAGCAGCAGTAAATCCGGCTCGCCGTGCACCGCAAACGAAGCGCGTACGCTGGCGGCCAGCGCGTGAATGTAGTCCACATCATCGGCATAGTCGCGAATAAAAGAGATGCCGGGAATCGCGCGCTTTCTGGCGAGGATACGCCCCAGCTCATCCCAGACCGCCGCCACGGTAGAGCAGGAGTATTGCGGATAGAGCGGTAGCACCACGATGTGGTCCACACCCTGCGCCAGCAGTTCATCCACCGCGCTCTCCAGCGACGGCGAGCCGTAGCTCATCCCCAGCGCCACCGGCGTATCCGGAAGCCGCGCGGCCAGCGCCTGCCGCTGCTGCTGGCTATAGACCATCAGCGGCGAGCCGTCTTCCATCCAGATGGACTGATAGAGCTTAGCGACCCTGGGGGCGCGCAGGGGCAGTATCACGCCGCGCAGCAACGGCCACCACAGTAGACGGGAGGTATCCACCACGCGCCGATCGCTAAGAAACTGTCGTAGATAGCGCTTAACCGCGTCGGGCGTGGGCGCATCGGGAGTGCCTAAATTGGCTAATAAGATACCTGTTTTCGTCTGATGCATTACCGCCTCTTAACCATTTGAATCGCTGACAATTGTAGCTGAAATGGCGCTAAACGGAACCAATCATAGAAAAAGGTAAAATGAGAGGAGTTCTCACCCCGCCGCTGCGGGATGAGAACTAACGGAATTAACCGAGAATTTTTTCCAGTTCGGCGCGAACGTCCGCCACCGCTTTGGTGCCATCAACTTTCGCGTATTGGGTATTGCCCGCTTCGGCTTCTTTCTGATAGTAGCCGATCAGCGGAGCCGTCATCTGATGATACTCAACCAGACGCTTACGCACGGTCTCTTCCTGGTCGTCTTTACGGGTGGTCAGCTCTTCGCCGGTCACATCGTCTTTGTCTTCGACTTTCGGCGGATTAAATTTGATGTGATAAACGCGGCCGGAAGCAGCGTGAACGCGACGGCCGATGATGCGGTCAACGATCAGTTCATCAGGAACATCGAATTCCAGTACGTAATCTACGGCAATGCCCGCTTCTTTCATAGCGTCAGCCTGAGGAATGGTGCGCGGGAAGCCGTCCAGCAGGAATCCGTTGCGGCAATCTTCCTGAGTGATACGCTCTTTCACCAGGGCGATAACCAGTTCGTCGGTGACCAGCTTACCGGCGTCCATAATATCCTTCGCCTTTTTGCCCAGCTCGGAGCCTGACTTCACCGCGGCACGCAGCATGTCGCCGGTGGAGATTTGCGGAATACCGTATTTCTCCATGATGAACTGAGCCTGAGTTCCTTTACCCGCGCCCGGAGCGCCAAGCAGAATAATACGCATTACGAAAATCCCCTCAAAAGTTGATTCAATATTTCAAAAAACGCTAAACCATACCACCAGAACGCGGATGGCTCAAGGAAGGCGGGGCGGCTGAAACGGTTAATGGTGAGATATTTTACGTAGAGTGCGTTTTGTTGCCCTCATTCCGCTCCTCTCCCGCAGGGCAAGGAAGAAAACACGCGCCGGAGCCAGCAGGGGAACAGGGAGAAGCAGGCTAAACGATGACAGCCTCCGCGCCAGCATGTCAATGCCGGGCAAGTCCCCTCTCCCTGACAGGGAGAGGGAGAGGCTGAGGGGAAAGATTACGACGCCAGCAGCTGGTTCATGCGGCGAATAAACTGGTTCGGATCTTCCAGCGTACCGCGCTCGGCCAGCAGCGCCTGATCGAGAAGCAGCTCAACCCACTCGCCGAATTGCGCATCATCCTGAGTGTCCGCCGCGCGTTTTACCAGCGG
This sequence comes from Klebsiella sp. CN_Kp100, assembly GCF_040065315.1. NCBI lineage: Bacteria > Pseudomonadati > Pseudomonadota > Gammaproteobacteria > Enterobacterales > Enterobacteriaceae > Klebsiella > Klebsiella sp. CN_Kp100. The sequence continues at coordinate 118,638 of NZ_JBEAIJ010000038.1, read as the reverse complement.
ATGCAGCGGGTTCAGTTCGAAGATGTACTTCACTTCCGGCGCGGCCTGGCCCGCAGCGGCAAACAGTTTCGCCATTTGGGTGCTCATTTCATCCGCGTCGGTGGTAACGATGGCCGGCGTATCGGTCAGACGATGGGTCAGGCGAACCTCTTTCACCCGGTCGCCGAGCAGCGTTTTGGCTCGCTCAACGAACGGCTCCAGCGCCTTCTCAGCTTCTTTTGTGGTTTCATCCACTTCGTCCGTCAGCTTATCCAGCGACTCATCGGCTTTCGCCACCGACTGGAACGGCTTACCGTCGAACTCGGTCAGATAGCTCATCATCCACTCGTCGATGCGATCGGAAAGCAGCAGCACTTCAATGCCTTTCTTACGCAGCAGTTCCAGATGCGGGCTGCTCTTCGCGGCGGCGTAGCTGTCGGCGGTAATGTAGTAAATCTTCTCCTGCCCTTCTTTCATGCGGGAGACGTACTCTTCCAGCGACACGGTCTGCGCGGCGGAATTGGTATGGGTACTGGCGAAACGCAGCAGTTTAGCAATGGTCTGCTGGTTAGCGTGGTCTTCCGCCGGGCCTTCTTTCAGCACAAGGCCAAACTGCTGCCAGAAGGTCTGATATTTTTCCGCGTCGTCTTTCGCCAGTTTTTCCAGCATCTGCAGGGCGCGCTTGCTCAGCGCAGTGCGCAGATTGCGGGTCACGCTGCTGTCCTGAAGGATTTCACGCGACACGTTCAGCGGCAGATCGTTGGAGTCGACCAGGCCGCGGACGAAGCGCAGGTAGTTCGGCATAAACTGCTCAGCGTCATCCATGATGAAAACGCGCTGTACGTACAGCTTCAGGCCGTGTTTATGGTCGCGATTCCACATATCCCATGGCGCCTGCGACGGGATATACAGCAGGCTGGTGTACTCCTGCTTGCCTTCAACGCGGTTGTGGCTCCAGGTCAGCGGATCGCTGTAGTCATGGGCAATATGCTTATAAAACTCGTTGTACTCGTCGTCTTTGATTTCCGACTTATTGCGCGTCCACAGCGCCTGGGCTTTGTTAATTTTCTCCCAGGTAATGACGGTTTCACCGTCCACTTCTTCGCGTTTTTCAATTTCCACCGGCAGCGCGATGTGATCGGAGTATTTGCTGATAATCGAACGCACGCGCCAGTCGTTGAGGAAATCATCCTCGCCTTCGCGCAGGTGCAGCGTGATCTCGGTACCGCGATCGGCTTTGTTAATGTCGGCAACGGTATATTCGCCTTCGCCGGCGGACTCCCAGAATACGCCATTTTCTGCGCTGTCTCCCGCCGCGCGGGTACGTACGGTGACTTTATCAGCGACAATAAACGCTGAATAGAAGCCCACGCCGAACTGGCCAATCAGCTGGCTGTCTTTCGCCTGGTCAGAGCCCATGGACTCAAGGAATGCTTTGGTGCCGGACTTGGCGATGGTGCCGAGATGGTCAATCACTTCATCGCGGTTCATACCAATGCCGTTATCGGCAATGGTCAGGGTGCGGTTGTCTTTATCAAATGAAACACGCACGCGCAGTTCGCCGTCGCCTTCATACAGATCCGGCTGGGACAGGGCGCGGAAGCGCAGCTTGTCGGCCGCATCGGAGGCGTTGGAAATCAGCTCACGCAGGAAAATTTCTTTGTTGGAATAAAGAGAATGGATCATCAGGTGCAGAAGCTGCTTAACCTCTGACTGAAAACCACGAGTTTCTTGTCCTTTCATCTAAATCAACCTCAACAATGCCATTGTTAATGGTAAAAAAACCGTTGAGGGTGAGATGGGGACAGAGGAAGACGTTTTCAAGCGGAGGCCCTGAAAAGCGCCTCCGTTTGATTAAAAACGAATCTTATGCCGTCCGGCAAGAGAGTGTGACAGCGTTGTGCCGTCAACCATTTCCAGCTCGCCGCCGACCGGTACGCCATGAGCGATACGGCTCGCCTCTACGCCATACTGCGCGCAAAGCTCGGCGATATAGTTCGCGGTCGCCTCCCCTTCAACCGTTGGGTTGGTTGCGAGGATCACTTCCTGCATCGATTCGTCACGCAGACGCTGCTCCAGGCGATCGAGCCCAATGTCATCCGGCCCGATGCCGTCAAGCGGCGACAGATGGCCCATCAGCACAAAATAACGACCGGAAAACTGCCCGGTCTGCTCGATAGCGTAGATATCCGCTGGGCTCTCTACCACGCAGATCTGGCCGTTTTCCTTCCGCCGAGGGTTGCTGCAAATATTGCATACCTCCTGCTCGGTGAATGTGCGGCAATCGGCGCAGTGGCCGATTTCCGACATCGCGCGCGTCAGCGCTTGCGCCAGGCGCATCCCGCCGCTGCGATCGCGCTGCAGCAGGGTAAACGCCATGCGCTGCGCCGACTTCGGGCCGACGCCCGGCAGGCAGCGCAGTGCTTCCATAAGCTGCGTTAACAGCGGACTGGTTTGCATCAGAACGGCATCTTAAAGCCTGGCGGCAGCTGCATACCGGCGGACACAGACGCCATTTTTTCTTTCTGCGTCTCTTCGATGCGGCGGGCGGCATCGTTAAACGCAGCGGCCACCAGATCTTCCAGCATCTCTTTGTCGTCTTCCAGCAGGCTCGGGTCGATCTCAACGCGGCGGCAGTTATGCGCACCGTTGATGGTGACTTTGACCAGGCCTGCGCCGGATTCACCGGTCACTTCCAGTCGAGCGACTTCTTCCTGCATCTGCTGCATTTTTTCTTGCATCTGCTGGGCCTGCTTCATCAGGTTACCCAGACCGCCTTTTCCACCAAACATAGGCTTCTCTCTCAGTAGGTCATCGTTAAGGATGCTGACCGCAAGTCAGACTTGCAATCAAATGGGGCGAATACTCTCTTCATCCAGGTCCGCATCGAAAAATCGACGCAGCGTCTGAATGTTATTATCCGCAATAATCGCTTCACGCGCCTGCGCGAGCTTTTCTTCATAAATTGCCTGCCGCCACTCAAGCGGCGTGCGCATCGCGGGATTATCATCTTCCACGATGGTCAATTCAACCGGCGTACCGTACAAAATACCGAGCGCTTCCGCCAGCTTTTGCTGCGCGCCCGCCGAATTCAGGTGCCGCTGGCTCGGGCGAAGATGCAGGCAGACGCGGTTGCCCTCCTGCTCTTTCCAGGCATTGAGAGCGACCTGCTCCACCAGCTTTGGTACCGCAAGCCGGCTGACTTCCGCCGCCCAGCTATCGCGCTCGACCGCTTCAATAGCCAGTTTTGCCGCCAGTTCCGGCGTTTTTTCATGCTCCAGCGCTTTTTTCAGCGCCTTCGGCGTCGCCACTTCTTCTTTCACGGTTTCAACAACCGTCGTCGATTTCCAGCGATAAGCTTCTTTTTTCGCCGGCGCTTTTTCCAGCGCAGCAGCAGCCGGACGCGCCTGTACGCGTTCAGTAATCGAACTCAGTCGTTCCAGCGCAGCGTTATTCACCGGCCGCGCGCGGGAAGCGGCTGCCGGTTCACTCTTTTTTGGGGTGGGCGCTCCCTGGCTGCGCTGCAGTTGGCTGCGTGCCGCCAGCACCTGGCTGGTGGTCTGCGGCAAATTCTGCGGCGGCGGCGGCGGCGGAGCGGATGCCGGGGCGGACTGCTGTGCAGGGGCGGCCTGAATAGCCTGCGCCGGCGGCGCCTCCGGTTCCGGCAGCGGCATACGCGGATGGAACGCCAGCGCACGCAGAAGCGTCATCTCAACGCCCATCCGGCGATCCGGCGCGTATGGAAGCTCTTTACGGCCAATTAATAACGTTTGATAGTACAGCTGAACATCGGTAGGCGGCACCGTCCGCGCCAGTTCGCGCATGCGTAGCTCTATCGCGGCCATATCCGCCCCCAGCGCCGACGGCGACAGCTGAACCATTGCAATGCGGTGCAACAGGCTCTGCATTTCCACCAGCAAAGCCTCCCACTCCACGCCGCGAGCGGCAGCTTCATTGACGCCGGCCATGACGCGTTCGCCATCGGCGGCCACCAGCGCTTCAATCAGCGAGAGCGCCTGATCGTCGTCAAGCGTACCGAGCATGGTGCTAACGGATTCAGCCGTCAGACGGCCGTCGCCGCTGGCGATAGCCTGATCGGTCAGGCTTAATGCATCGCGCAGGCTGCCATCCGCCGCGCGCGACAGCAGCTGCAGCGCGCGCGGTTCGAAAGCGATCTGCTCGACGCCGAGGATATGCTCAAGCTGATGGCGAATCTGTTCGACATCCAGCGCCTTAAGATGGAACTGCAGGCAGCGGGAAAGAATGGTCACCGGCAGCTTCTGCGGATCGGTGGTCGCCAGCAGAAATTTTACGTGCGCCGGCGGCTCCTCCAGCGTTTTTAACAACGCGTTGAAGCTGTGGCGCGAAAGCATATGGACTTCATCGATCAGATAGACCTTGAAGCGACCGCGGGCCGGCGCGTACTGAACGTTATCCAGCAGATCGCGGGTATCTTCGACTTTGGTGCGCGAAGCGGCATCGATCTCTATCAGATCGACAAAGCGCCCCTGTTCTATTTCACGGCAGTTATCGCAGACGCCGCATGGCGTGGCGGTAATACCGGTTTCACAGTTTAATCCTTTTGCCAGCAGACGTGCGATAGAGGTTTTACCCACGCCGCGGGTGCCGGAAAAGAGATAGGCATGATGAATGCGCCCTAACGACAAGCCGTTCGCCAGTGCGGTCAGCACATGTTCCTGGCCGACGACGTCAGCAAAGGTTTGTGGGCGCCATTTACGGGCTAAGACCTGATAACTCATGGGCTGGCTCTGAAACGCTGGAAGGTGAAATCACGAGGGGGTCATGCTATCACAGCCCCGCTCAATCAGCGAGGCTATGTGGAGGGATTTGCTTAGTGACCCGGGAAAGGGACCAGGCTATAGCAGTTAATTCCCAGTTTTTCCAGACGCTGCTCGCCGCCCAGATCGAACAGATTGATAATAAAAGCCGCATCGTGCACTTCACCGCCCAGGCGACGGATAAGCTTCACGGTGGCGTCGATGGTGCCGCCGGTTGCCAGCAGATCGTCAACCACCAGGACTTTATCGCCTTCTTTGATCGCATCGACATGGATTTCCAGCTGATCGGTGCCGTACTCAAGCTCGTAGCTTTCTGCGATGGTCTCACGCGGCAGCTTACGCGGCTTGCGTACCGGAACAAAGCTTACGCCCAGCGCCAGCGCAACCGGTGCGCCAAACAAGAAGCCACGCGCTTCGGTGCCCACCACTTTGGTAATACCCGCGTCTTTATAACGCTCGGCCAGCAGTTCAATGCTGAGCGCATAGGCCTTCGGGTCTTCCAGCAAGCTGGTGACATCACGGAAAAGGATGCCAGGTTTCGGATAGTCCTGGATGCTTTGGATGCTGTTCTTCAGATATTCAAGCTGCTGTGCTGTTGCGGTCATAAGTGTATGCCTGATTAAAACGGTATTACTCACGGGCATGCCAAATGGGCCAAAGAAACATTTGTTTAACCTTTGACCAGGCTTACCCGCGCTCGAAAACGCCAGAATTTACTGGCTGTCAGCGACAATTGCAACCATCATTATTGCGCATCAGTGCTTTTGTTGCTTTGCATCAACCACCGGAATGCGCCACATAAATATCAGCAGACAGGCCAGAATGATCAGCAGCAAGATGCGCACCCAGGTAAGATTAACCAGCCACAGGGAAATAGCAAAGGTCAGCAAAATCATCGCTATCGCGCGCGGCTTCGCTCCCGGCGGCATGGCGCGGTATTTCTGCCAGTGACGCAGGTAACCGCCAAACCATGAGCGGTACAAAAGCCAGTGGTGAAAACGCGGCGACGAGCGCGCAAAGCACCAGGCGGCAAGCAGGATAAAAGGCGTCGTCGGCAGTAGCGGTAAAAATACGCCCAGCGTTCCCAGCGCTACCGCCAGCCAGCCAATGATGATCAAAATAATACGTGGCATAATGCGAATCGTTATCAAGAAGATAACGCTAATGTAGCACAGTTGCTTATCAGGGGATGGAGGAGTTATTTGAAAACCACCCGGCTTTTACATTCGCTGGAAAATCAGCTTGCGGAGCTGGCCGTCCGGGTAGCGCCAATGGCGAATCACGCGACCCTCAGCCCGCGTTTCGATCGCCAGCTGTTTCGGACCCGCAGCACGCAGATGCAGGCTTATCTCAATGAGGCCAGCGATCGTTTAACGGAATTAAAGCTGGCGGTCGAACGCCAGCAGCTCCCCCAGGTTGCCTGGCTGGCGGAACATCTTGTGGCCCAAATCGCCGCCATTAGCCGGGAAACGGCCACCTGGTCGTTACGCGCCTGGGATAGCGCTTCGCCGACGCTTAGCCGCTGGCAGCGCCGGCGTATCCAGCATCAGGAATATGAGCGGCGTCTGCTGGCCATGCGCAACGATCGCCAGAGACAGCTGGCGCAAGCCACCTCTCTTGAGGAACAGCAGCGGCTGGCAAAAGAAGTTGACGCCTACGCCGCACGCCTTGCCCGCTGTCGCGACGCGCTGGAAAAAATTGAAAACAGGCTGGCCCGATTAACACGTTAAGTGGAGGAAGAAAGATGTCGCTGGAAAATGCGCCTGACGAGGTCAAGCTGGCCGTCGATTTAATCATGCTGCTTGAGGAAAATAATGTCCCTGCGCAAACCGTGCTAGCTGCGCTGGAGATTATCCGTCGCGATTATGAAAACAAAGTAAAAAGTGCGGAAGAGGCCTCGCAAAACGCGCCGGAGTAGCCTGTTGCCGGATCGTTGGGGGTGGCAGAGTCATCGCCTGCCCTTACCAAAACGGATAAATGCTCATGGAAATATTCTCACGTACGCCGCACGATGCCATTTTTCGTCAAATGTTGATTCAGAAAGAGGTCGCCCGCGATTTCTTACAGCTTTACCTCCCGGCGCAGTTTTTAAGTATCTGCGATCTTAGTACGCTGCAGCTGGATTCAGGCAGTTTTATCGAAGAAGACCTGCGCTCCAGCTACTCGGATATACTTTACTCTCTGCAAACGCGGCACGGCGCCGGATATATCTATGCGCTGATTGAACATCAAAGCTCTCCGGACAAGCTCATGGCTTTTCGCCTGATGCGCTATACGCTCGCAGCCATGCAGCGTCACCTTGATGCTGGCCACGATACGTTGCCCCTTGTGGTCCCCATTCTGTTTTATCACGGCGCCGTCAGTCCCTGGCCGCATACGCTCAACTGGCATCATCTCTTTGACCATCCTGAGCTTGCCAGCGCGCTGTACGGCGGTGATTTTCCACTGGTGGACCTGACCGTTATGCCAGGTAATCAATTCATCCTCCACCAGCGAATGGCGATGCTGGAACTGTTGCAGAAGCATATCCGCCAGCGCGATCTGGCCGAATTGCAACCGATACTGATTGCGCTGCTGGCGATTGCCGAATGGCTGGAAGAGAAAGGTCGTAAAAAAGGGAGAAGAGAAGGCAGACTGGAGGGTCGACAGGAAGGCCGTAAAGAAATCTCGCACAGCATTGCGCTGAAAATGCTCGCCAGCGGGCAGGATCCTAAGATGGTGATGGAGCTGACGGGTCTGAGCCAGGAAGAACTCTCCTCGCTCAGCCATTAAAATCTGCGGGGCGGGTATTTACCGCCCCGCCATGCTTAGCTCATCGCCGGAGTGGCATCGTCGCCTTTATCCCGCTTCACCTCGGTGACTTCATCGCCCTTCTCATTGCGAAGATGAACCTCCAGCTGGTTAAAGGCGATATCAATATTGTTCTCACGACACAAACGATCGATCGCCCGGTTAAGCTCATCCACCGCATAGCTGCGATCGCGAAGTTCGCGCACGTATAGTCGTAGTTCATGATCGAGCGTACTGGCGCCGAAAGTGGTAAAGAAAACCGATGGCGCGGGCTCTTGCATCACTTTCGGATGCTCGTGCGCGGCCTTAAGCAGTACTTCTTTAACCTTATCCAGGTCAGAACCGTACGCGACGCCAAGGCGGATGACAACGCGGGTGACGGTATCGGAGAGCGACCAGTTAATCAGACGCTCAGTCACGAAGGCCTTATTGGGGATAATCACCTCTTTACGGTCAAAATCGGTGATGGTCGTGGCGCGAATGCGGATTTTGCTGACGGTGCCGGAGAAGGTGCCAATGGTCACCGTATCGCCAATGCGCACCGGGCGCTCAAAGAGAATAATCAGACCGGAAACAAAGTTACCGAATATTTCCTGTAAGCCGAAACCTAAACCAACCGACAGCGCCGCTGCCAGCCACTGTAGTTTATCCCATGAGACGCCCAGAGCGCCAAATACCGTCATCGCGCCAATAACAATAATGGCGTAATTAAGGATTGTCGTAATGGCATAAGACGCACCCTGGCGCATATTTAGTCGGGACAGCACCAGCACTTCCAGCAGTCCCGGCAGGTTGCGAATTAACGCCCAGGCAACCATCGAAGCGACAATCGCGAACAGCAGGCTCCCCATGGTAACGCTTTTCACGGCGCTGACCCCGGCTTCGGTACCGTTGTAATGCCACAGCGTAATACTATCGAGATAGGCGAAGACGGTGATGAGATCCGACCAAATCGCCCAGAACAGGACCGCAAACAGCGCGATCATCACCAGCATCGTAATACGCAGCGTTTGCTGGTTAACCTGCTCCAGAGCAATTGTCGGTTCTTCCTGCGGCTCGGCTCCTTCAGCCCCCTCTTTAACCAGATGCTGACGACGCGCCAGCGCGCGGCGCCAGGCAATACGCCGCGCGGCCACGCTCAGGCCGCGCAGCACGGTCTGATACAACAGGTTCCACAGCATCACCAGATAAACGGTTTCAATCCAGCGGCCGGCCAGACGCAGCGTCGTATAGAAATAGCCGGTTGCCGTCAGCACCATCAGGGCAATGGGAACGATCGATAGCACGGTAACGGTGATAAGGCGCAGGCTGTGAGATTCTTTATCACGCCAGCTTTCGCGGCACATCGGCAAGACCAGCACCGCGATCAGCAACAGGTTGAGGAAAATAACGAACTGCCCGAGAACGTCATCCATCAGGTGCAGCGGCGACAGTTCCGACATCACCGACCAGAAGTTGAGCGGCAGCAGCGCAAGGCTCACGCGAACAATCTGCCGCCGCCAGTGGCTGGTCAGCTGTGACGGCATATTAAAGTGGCTCACCGCCACGCCGTCTTTTTCCAGCACTTTCCAGCACAGGCCAAACACCAGCCAGAATAGCGCCAGCTTCTTGCTATAGGCCCACAGAAGGTCGCTAATATTCAGCTGCATCGTCAGCAGAATCAGACCGACGGCGAGTATGACCAGCACCACAGGCAGCGCCCGAATCAGATCGATAAGAATCGCTTTCGGCGTGTGGAGCTGCGTATCGTTGCGCAGTTGCCCCACCTGCGACGCCAGCTTAGCCTGATACGCTTTCAGCCAGTTCAGACGCCAGCGAATCAGACCGGCAATCAGCAGCAGCGGCAGGCCGGCCAGAAAAGCGATAAATACCGCAGGCCAGGCCTTTTCCCAGTTTACGGTGATTTTCATCGCCTTAAACTGTCCTTTCAGCGCCTCCGGGAAGGCTTTAAACCACTCCCAGTCCATCGGGCGGTTGCTATTTACCCAGAAAATCTGCTGCGTCAGGATGGCTTTCAGGTTGGTTGACACGCTCATTAGCTGCTGCTGATTGATTTGCAGGTTAATCGCCATCATCAGCTGGTTGCCGAGCTGTTTATTAAACTGATCGAGCAGTTCCCGGCGCATATCAACAATCTCAAGAAGTGCATCATGCACTTCGGGATTCACCTCGCTGCTATGCCCCTCCTCCAGCTTCGCGACATACGCATCGCTCTGGAATAGCGCATCGCGCTGCTGGTTGACCTCGAACTGCTCAAGGCGCAGGTCGGCGATGCGGTTGGTCATGTCGCTTAGCTCCTCCGCAGAGGGCAGCGTTTGCTGTTGCTGATAAAGGATACGCGACAGCAGCAGGCTGCCTTTCAGCACGGAAATCTGCTCTTTAATATCGCGCTCGGATTGCAGAGCACGATCGAGCCAGGTCTTCACTTTGATGTTGCGCTGAACCAGCTGATTACCCGTTTCCGTTGCCGAAATGAGCCTTTCGCTCAACTGGTGATTAATGTCCAGCTCCTGCTTGACCAGCGGGTTTGCCTGAATACGGGCCGTTTCGTCCGGAGAAACCGCTTCCTGAGCCGTCTTTTCCGTCAGCGTCAGGCGCTTGCTATTCACCGCTTCCTGCAACAGCTGAAGCTGATGCTCCAGTCGATTGCTGTAAGCGGTGATGTAGTCACGCTGCTTTTGCAGGGTATCCTGCAGCACCGTGTTGCCTTCCAGGCTTTTACGCTGTTGATCTATCTGTGCATTCAGCAAGGCCTGCTGCGCCAGCAGCAAATTCTGCTGGGTAGGACGTAGCGCCTCTTCGCCCGTAGTCGTGCCATTCAGACGATTACGGATCTGCTGCAGCTGCTGAGAGGCGGAATACATCGCATTCTGCACGCGTTCCGGCTGCGTCTGTAGCGAAACAAGCTGACTATTATAAGTCGCCAGATCGTTTTGCGCGTTTTGCAAATCGTCCAGAGTCTGAGAGACGCGCGATTCCAGCTGGCGCAGCGACAAGGTGCTCAGCGTTTTACGCGTCGCCTCGTCGTTGGGGACATCGCTTAGCGCGTTCAGGCTATCGATAGCCTGATTCATTTTCGCAGGCGCCTGAGCGACCTGCTGGCGCAGCTGCGTCGTTTCCGACTTTATGCGCTCAATTTTATCGAGCGTTTCCAGCGTCTGAGTCAGGTCCTGCTGAACCAGCTTATCCTGGGGAGTCAAATCTTTTTGCTTGTTCAGCGTCGTGAGCTGGCTCTGGACCTCGGAGCGTTCAGGTAAATCAGCCGCCAGCGCCGAATTAACGCTAATACAGCCGATAAAAAACATCAGGGTAAGAACTACAGCAGAGAGGGCATTTCGCCAACGGATAGTATGCAGCATAGTGTTAACATGAGTGATTGCAAAAGCCGGAGAATACCGGGGATCGTCGCAGCGCGAAGAATAGCACTTCTGTTATCACTAAAATAGCGGCGGACAGCAGGAATCATTCCTCTGGTGTCCGCTAGCCGGGTTAAGCGTCCAGTCCTTCAGAACTGCGCAGAGAGGGGCAAAATTGATACATTTCCAGCAGGACTTCGACATAATCCCGCGCTTCTTTTTGCAGATCAAAGGCGTTCGGCGCCAAAAGCCAGTTTTCCATCAGGCCGGAAAGATAGCTGCGCATGAGGATCGCCGCCCGGCGGGTTAATAAATTGGCGGGTAGCATCTTCGCGACAATGCACTCCTTTAATGTTTGTTCGATACGGTCGTAGCTCTCAAGGCAAAGAATGCGCTGCGCTTCTTGCAGCGTGACCATTTCACCGACGAATTCACATTTATGAAAGATGATTTCCATCATCAGCCGTCTGCGTTTTTCTGTCACAGTGGCTTCAAGGATATACACTAAGATCTCTCGCACAACTGACAGTGGATCGTTGGGGAATTTTGCCCGATACTCAACTTCGAGATCGTTAATATTGGCTTCTGACAGCACCCATATTTCATTAAATAAGTCCGATTTATTTTTGAAATGCCAATAGATAGCCCCCCTCGTCACACCGGCAGCTTTTGCAATTGCGGCCAGCGAGGTGGATGATACGCCTTGCTGCGAAAACAAACGCAGAGCAACATCCAGAATATGTTGCCGGGTCTCAAGCGCCTGTTGTTTGGTTTTTCGTGCCATAGGTCGATGAGTTTACAGAGGTTACGTTTACATACATTTGTGAATGTATGTACCATAGCATGACCATAATAGAAACACAGCAGTGGGTTTGTGGTCGATTGAGCCACTGAACAATTTGAAATTGGACACTCGAGGTTTACATATGAACAAAAACAGAGGGTTAACGCCTCTGGCGGTCGTTCTGATGCTCTCAGGCAGCTTAGCGCTAACAGGATGTGACGACAAACCGGCTCAGCAAGGAGCCCAGCAAATGCCGGAAGTCGGTATTGTGACGCTCAAATCCGCTCCTCTACAAATTACTACTGAACTGCCGGGCCGTACCAGCGCCTATCGCGTTGCGGAAGTTCGTCCTCAGGTCAGTGGCATTATTTTGAAACGTAACTTCACCGAAGGCAGCGATATCCAGGCTGGCGTGTCTCTTTATCAAATCGATCCGGCAACCTATCAAGCCACCTATGAAAGCGCGAAAGGCGATTTAGCCAAAGCGCAGGCTGCCGCCAATATGGATCAGCTGACGGTTAAACGTTACCAGAAACTGTTAGGCACAAAGTACATTAGCCAACAGGATTACGATACTGCCGTAGCCACGGCTCAGCAGAGCAACGCTGCCGTCGTCGCCGCTAAAGCCGCGGTTGAAACCGCGCGCATCAATCTGGCCTACACTAAGGTGACCTCCCCGATCAGCGGCCGCATTGGTAAATCCGCGGTCACGGAAGGCGCGCTGGTGCAGAACGGCCAGACTACTGCCCTGGCGACCGTGCAACAGCTTGATCCTATCTACGTGGATGTGACTCAATCGAGCAACGATTTTCTGCGTCTGAAACAAGAGCTGGCTAACGGCAAACTGCAGCAGGAGAACGGTAAAGCGAAGGTTGAACTGGTCACTAACGACGGTTTGAAATACCCGCAGAACGGTACGCTGGAGTTCTCCGACGTTACCGTTGATCAGACTACCGGTTCTATCACGCTGCGCGCGATTTTCCCGAACCCGGATCACACTCTGCTGCCCGGCATGTTCGTTCGCGCGCGCCTGGAAGAAGGCGTAAATCCTGATGCGATTCTGGTTCCGCAGCAGGGCGTAACCCGTACCCCGCGCGGCGATGCCAGCGCGATGGTTGTCGGCGAAGGCGATAAAGTCGAAGTTCGCCAGATTACCGCCACTCAGGCGATTGGCGATAAATGGCTGGTCACCGAAGGGCTGAAAACTGGCGATCGCGTCATTATTAGCGGTCTGCAGAAAGTCAAACCAGGCGTACAGGTAAAAGCGCAGGAAGTCGTTTCTGATGAAAAACAGCAAGCCGCAGGCAACGCTCAGTCAGAACAAACCAAGTCTTAACTTAAACAGGAGCCGTTAAGACATGCCTAATTTCTTTATCGATCGCCCCATCTTTGCCTGGGTGATCGCCATCATCATTATGCTGGCTGGGGGGCTCTCGATCCTCAAGTTGCCAATAGCGCAATATCCGACGATTGCGCCGCCGGCAATTTCCATCACGGCCATGTACCCCGGTGCCGACGCAGAAACCGTGCAGAACACCGTGACTCAGGTTATCGAACAGAACATGAACGGTATCGATCACCTGATGTACATGTCTTCAAATGGCGACTCCACCGGTACAGCAACCATCACTCTGACCTTTGAATCCGGTACCGATCCGGATATTGCTCAGGTACAGGTTCAAAACAAACTGGCGCTGGCGACACCGCTGCTGCCGCAGGAAGTACAGCAGCAGGGTATTAGCGTTGAAAAGGCATCCAGCAGCTTCCTGATGGTTGTCGGCGTTATTAATACTAACGGCACCATGAATCAGGATGACATTTCTGACTATGTTGCCGCCAACATGAAAGATGCGATTAGCCGTACCAGCGGCGTTGGTGACGTGCAGTTGTTTGGTTCCCAGTACGCTATGCGTATCTGGATGGACCCAAACAAACTCAATAACTTCCAGTTGACGCCGGTTGACGTTATCAGCGCCCTGAAAGCGCAGAACGCCCAGGTTGCAGCAGGACAGTTAGGCGGTACGCCCCCGGTGAAAGGCCAGCAGCTGAATGCCTCCATCGTGGCGCAGACTCGTCTGACCAATACTGAAGAGTTTGGCAACATTCTGCTGAAGGTTAACCAGGATGGCTCCCAGGTTCGTCTGCGCGATGTCGCGCGCATTGAGCTGGGTGGTGAAAACTATGACGTTATCGCGAAGTTTAACGGTCAGCCAGCTTCTGGTCTGGGTATTAAACTGGCGACCGGCGCGAACGCGCTGGATACCGCAAACGCCATTCGCGCCGAACTGAAGAAAATGGAGCCTTTCTTCCCTTCTGGCCTGAAGATTGTTTATCCGTATGACACCACTCCATTCGTGCAGATCTCCATTCACGAAGTGGTAAAAACGCTGGTTGAAGCCATCATCCTGGTGTTCCTGGTAATGTATCTGTTCCTGCAGAACTTCCGCGCCACCTTGATTCCGACGATTGCCGTGCCGGTCGTACTGCTGGGGACGTTCGCCATCCTCGCGCTGTTCGGTTTCTCGATAAACACGCTCACCATGTTTGGTATGGTGCTCGCCATAGGCTTGCTTGTGGATGACGCCATCGTGGTGGTGGAAAACGTCGAACGTGTAATGGCAGAGGAAGGGCTACCGCCGAAGGAAGCCACGCGTAAATCAATGGGCCAGATTCAGGGCGCGCTGGTAGGTATCGCGATGGTGCTTTCTGCGGTGTTTATCCCGATGGCCTTCTTTGGCGGTTCCACCGGTGCGATTTACCGCCAGTTCTCGATCACCATCGTCTCCGCGATGGCGCTGTCGGTGCTGGTCGCTCTGATTCTCACCCCGGCGCTTTGCGCCACGATGCTGAAGCCAATCCAAAAAGGCAGCCATGGCGCAACCACTGGCTTCTTCGGTTGGTTTAACCGCATGTTTGATAAGAGCACGCATCACTATACCGACAGCGTAGGCAACATCCTGCGTAGTACCGGTCGCTATCTGGTGCTGTACCTGATCATTGTTGTGGGAATGGCCTGGCTGTTCGTTCGTCTGCCAAGTTCGTTCCTGCCAGACGAAGACCAGGGCGTATTCCTGAGCATGGCGCAGCTGCCTGCAGGCGCAACTCAGGAGCGTACCCAGAAAGTACTGGATGAGATGACCAATTACTATCTCACCAAAGAGAAAGATAACGTTGAATCGGTATTCGCCGTAAACGGTTTTGGTTTCGCTGGTCGTGGACAAAACACCGGTATCGCGTTCGTCTCTCTGAAGGACTGGAGCCAGCGTCCAGGCGAAGAGAACAAAGTTGAGGCGATTACCGGCCGCGCGATGGGCTATTTCTCGCAGATCAAAGATGCAATGGTCTTCGCCTTTAACCTGCCGGCAATTGTTGAACTCGGTACCGCAACAGGCTTTGACTTCCAGCTGATCGACCAGGCTGGCCTGGGCCATGAAAAACTGACCCAGGCACGTAACCAGCTTTTTGGAATGGTTGCGCAGCACCCTGACGTATTGAGCGGCGTTCGTCCAAACGGCCTGGAAGATACTCCGCAGTTCAAAGTGGATATCGATCAGGAAAAAGCGCAGGCGCTTGGCGTGTCTATAAGCGATATCAACACGACGCTTGGCGCGGCATGGGGCGGAAGCTACGTCAACGACTTCATTGACCGTGGCCGCGTGAAGAAAGTGTATATCATGTCCGAAGCGAAATACCGCATGCTGCCGGAAGACATTGGCAACTGGTACGTACGCGGTAGCGATGGACAGATGGTACCGTTCTCCGCCTTCTCAACCTCGCGCTGGGAATACGGCTCGCCGCGTCTGGAGCGCTACAACGGTCTGCCATCGATGGAAATCCTCGGCCAGGCGACACCGGGTAAGAGTACCGGTGAAGCGATGAACCTGATGGAAGAGCTGGCGGGTAAACTGCCTGCCGGTATCGGCTATGACTGGACGGGTATGTCATATCAGGAACGTTTGTCAGGTAACCAGGCGCCAGCGCTGTACGCTATCTCGCTGATCGTCGTCTTCCTGTGTCTGGCGGCGCTGTACGAGAGCTGGTCAATTCCATTCTCGGTCATGCTGGTCGTTCCGCTCGGTGTTGTGGGGGCGCTGCTGGCTGCCACCTTCCGAGGATTGACTAACGACGTTTACTTCCAGGTTGGTCTGTTGACCACTATCGGCCTGTCGGCGAAGAACGCGATACTGATCGTTGAATTCGCCAAAGACCTGATGGATAAAGAAGGCAAAGGCCTGATTGAGGCAACGCTTGAAGCCGTTCGTATGCGTCTGCGTCCGATTCTGATGACCTCCCTGGCGTTTATCCTCGGTGTAATGCCGCTGGTTATCAGCTCCGGCGCAGGCTCCGGCGCGCAGAATGCTGTAGGTACTGGCGTAATGGGCGGGATGATTACCGCGACGGTTCTGGCGATTTTCTTCGTGCCGGTATTCTTCGTGGTCGTGCGTCGCCGCTTCAGTAGGAAAAATGAGGATATTGAGCACAGCCATCCGGTTGAGCATCATTAATCTCTCCATTAAGGGCCGCATTCGCGGCCCTTTCACTTTGTCTCACTTTAAAACGCACGGATTGTGATTGTTTATTTTATAACCTGAGATATAATATTTAATGATGATTACCGCTGCTTATCTATGACCTTTTTTCACTGACTTTACTCCCTCAACTCCACACTAAGAATATTCTCAATCACTGACATTATGTATGGTTGTATCAACGTATCAGCTAAACGCACGGGCTAACCCGATGATATATAAGGTCAGTCTTCGATTTTTCCGTTGTAGTTAAAGGCACGATATAATAAAGACCGAGGCATTTAAGATAAATTGACCGCGTTAATTGTAATTTTTCGTAATAGCACGATGAAATCTTTTTAAGAGTGGATTATAGTTAAAGAGCAAGATTACAATGTATGTGTCAGGTCTGTTAGTCGTGTTCATCCCACAACGGTGTCGATAGTCGTCGTTAAACCACTAAAAAGGGGGATGCGTTATGGACGAATACTCGCCAAAAAGACATGATATTGCGCAGCTTAAATTTCTCTGCGAAACCCTGTATCATGACTGTCTTGCAAACCTGGAAGAGAGCAACCATGGCTGGGTTAATGACCCAACCTCTGCTGTCAATCTTCAGCTTAATGAATTGATCGAGCACATTGCCGCGTTCGCACTTAATTATAAAATTAAGTATGCTGAGGATAATAAGCTGGTGACTCAGCTTGACGAATATCTGGATGACACTTTCGTGTTGTTCAGCAACTACGGCATTAACACTGCAGATCTGCAGAAATGGCGTAAATCAGGCAACAGGTTATTCCGCTGCTTTGTGAACGCCAGTCGGGAAAACCCGGCCAGTCTTTCTTGTTAATATTATTACAATCAAAAGGTGAATTTATGTCTGATAAAACATTAACCAAAATAGACTATTTGATGCGCTTACGACGTTGTCAGACAATTGATACGCTGGAGCGCGTAATTGAAAAAAATAAATATGAACTTTCTGATAATGAACTGGCGGTATTTTACTCAGCAGCCGATCATCGTCTTGCTGAACTGACGATGAATAAACTGTATGACAAGATCCCGCCATCGGTCTGGAAATTCATCCGCTAATTATTTCAAATGAAAGCCCGAACTCTTGTGCCGAAAACGCCCTTCCCTCATGCTGCTAATAAATGCGACACCGGTCACAGAAGCTGTTTCTGTACCTATATGAAACCGGTTTCTTTTTTATACTGTGGCGGCCTACAATGAGGAAATAAGGGAAGCCTCCATGAGTGAAGAAAAACAAAAAATGATTGCCGGTGAACTGTATGTGTCAGGTGACGCTGAGCTAAAGGCCGACCGTCTACTGGCCAGACAACTGTTGCATCGTTACAATCATTCAGCGCCTGAAGAGCGTGAATTAAGAAAAGCATTACTGACGGAACTGCTAGGCCACGCAGGCGACGCTTATATCGAACCCACTTTTCGCTGCGATTACGGCTACAATATCTTCCTCGGGAAAAATTTCTACGCCAACTTTGATTGCGTGATGCTGGATGTGTGTCCGATACATATTGGCGAAAACTGCATGCTGGCGCCGGGTGTGCATATTTATACCGCAACGCATCCCCTTGACCCTGTTGAACGAAATAGCGGTAAAGAGTACGGAAAACCCGTCACTATTGGCCACAATGTGTGGATTGGCGGCCGGGCCGTAATTAATCCTGGCGTGACTATCGGCGACAATGCCATCGTGGCTTCCGGTTCCGTAGTGGTGAAAAATGTGCCAGCCAACGCCGTCGTCGGCGGAAACCCGGCCCAAATCATAAAAATGCTGGAGAGCGAAAAACGGTAACTGTTATGCTTTTCCGCAACCAATCTGTTACTTTTCCCACGGATTTACGCAACATAAAATAGCCTTCAGGCTGAGCCCAACGCGCATCTGTTCGCCGCGTCTGCATAGGGGCTCATGGCAGAATTTGGGGAATAAAATGACAGAAATACAGCGGCTGCTGAAAAGCACCATTGATGAGCTTAATGTGCAAGAGAAGCGCGATAACCGTCCGCGCTTTAGCATAAGCTTTATTCGCAACCATCCATGGCTTTTTGTCGCGATGTATGCGGCTTTCCTGGCAACACTCATCGTGATGCTGCGTTCTGAAACGCTGGTAGATTCGGTCTGGCTATTAATCGTACTATTTGTTCTGCTGAACGGCTTCTTTTTCTTTGACGTTTACCCGCGCTATCGCTATGAAGACATTGATGTTCTGGACTTCCGCGTTTGTTATAACGGGGAGTGGTACAACACTCGATTTGTTCCCGGTCAGCTCATCGACCGAATCCTGCAGTCGCCGCGCGTCGATGGCGAGCAGAAAGCTCAGCTGCAAAAAATGATCGCCACCAAAGGCGAACTCTCATTTTACGATGTCTTTTCCCTTACCCGCATCGGTGCTGCGCAATAAGGCGATCCAGCGTCCGTATCGCAGAAGGAAAGCGTGATGCGGACGTATTACCGTAGCCCAGAACAAAGCCGCTTCTCGCCTTTTTTTCATTCAGATAAAAACGGCTTAATGCGCCGGGCGCGAGCTGAAACCGCCGGGCCTGCTGCACAATAGCTTCATCATCAACGTCTTCGACGACGACAGTCAGGTGTAACCCCCCCTCGCCGCCTGATATTTCATAAGGGTGAGTAAGCTCTGCCGCCAGCGTTTCCCGCAGCTGCTGCTGGCGTTTGCGATACAAGCGGCGCATAGCGGCAAGATGACGCGCGTAGTGCCCCTCTTCGATAAACAGCGCCAGCGCCCGCTGTTCAGCACGATGACCGCCGCGTAACAGTGAACCAATCGCGCCTCTTGCGGCATCCGCCAGCCCCTCCGGCATCACCATAAAGCCAATACGCAGCGCGGGAAAAAGCGTTTTGCTGAATGTCCCCAGATAAACTACCGGCGCCTGCCTGACCATTCCCAGCATGGCGGGAATCGGTTCGCCGCTATAACGAAATTCACTATCGTAATCATCCTCGATAAGCCAGGCGTCATGACGGCGGGCGTATTCCAGTAAAGCCAGTCGCCGCCCGGCGCTCATCACCGTACCGCAGGGGTATTGATGGGACGGTGAAGTAAAGATTAATCGCGGTGCTGCGCTATCATCATCGGTATCGAACCGCATACCCTCTCGATCGACGGGTATACCCTTGATGTGAAGCCCGGCTTTAAGAAACATGCTTTTTGCCCCTAAATAGCCGGGTTCTTCCACCCATGCCGTCTCCCCGGCAACGCTCAGCAGATGCGTACATAAATCAACGGCTTCCAGCGCTCCTTCCGTAATCACAATTTGCCCGGCTTTGCAGCGGATGCCCCGGGAGAGCGCCAGATGACGGGCAATCGCTTTGCGCAATACAAGTTCCCCCTGCGCATCGCCGTAGCCCAGCAATGCGCTTCCCTCCTCGCGCAATACCCGGTCAAGGAGTCGACGCCAGATAGCAAGAGGAAAGTAGTTAACCGCAGGCATTCCCGGTGTAAAGAGCAGCGTGGGCGAATCTCGGCGCGTGGCGGCGGGTAATCCCTGAAGATACTCGGGGAGCACAATCACGCGCGCCGCAATTTCCTCTTCTCCCTGCGACTTCAAAAGCGCGGCGTATGTCCCCTGGCGGCTACGCAACAGGTACCCCTCCATCGCCAGCTGCTCCAGCGCGCCATTGACGGTATTGCGCGATAGCTTCAGACGCTGCGCCATAGCCCGTGAACCTGGCAGGCGGCTACCGCCCGCCAGCGTACCTTGCAAAATGGCCGTTCGCAGACGGAGATAGAGCGTGCGCTGCAGGGTTTCACGCCCTCTGTCGCACAGCGCCTGCTCCAACAGAGTAAAAAAAGCATCATCAGGAATATTCATTTTGGCTCCTCGTGGTACTACGAGAACATACTCTGATGGCCCTTTTTATGGAACCAATAAGGGCTTAATCTCACAGCATTCGTCCATAGAAGGAAATCCTGATGAGCCATCTTAATCAATACGATCAGCCCGTTGGCACCGCCCTGCCCGACTGGCAGCCCTGTCCACATCCTGAAAGGGTGAACCTGCAGGGCCGCTTTTGTCGGCTAGAGCCTTTGCGCTCCACGCATGCCGGCGCGCTGTTTGACGCCCACCGCTTAGCCCCGGATACCCGAAGCTGGACATGGCTGCTGCGTGAACCGGACAGCAGCGTAGAGGAGTACCGCGCATGGATTGAGAGCGTTTCCGGGCAGAACGACCCCATTCACTTCGCGGTGATCGATAAGCAAACAGACCAGCCCGTGGGCTCACTGGCGCTGATGAGAATTGACGCTAACAACGGCGTTGTTGAAGTCGGCCACGTTCACTTCTCGCCTTTACTGAGCCGGACCGCAATGGCCACCGAGGCCCACTGGCTGCTGATGGATTATGTCTTTGATACGCTCGGCTATCGGCGCTACGAGTGGAAATGTAACAGTCTCAACGAACCGTCACGCCGGGCGGCGCTGCGGTTGGGATTTCAGTATGAGGGGCAATTTCGTCAGGCGCTGGTGATAAAGGGCCACAACCGCGATACCGACTGGTTTTCCATTATTGATTCCGAGTGGCCACAGATAGACAGGGCAATGCAGCAATGGCTGGCCGCCGACAACTTCAGCGCCGACGGCCAGCAGTTACGTACGCTGGGGAGCTTTCGTTAACGTCTTTTCCTGCGTCCCTGCACGGCTTTAAAGCGGGGATTGCTTTTGCAAATCACGTATAGCCGCCCCTTGCGCTTCACGATCTGGCAATCCGGGTGGCGTTGTTTCGCGCTACGCAATGAGTTTAGCACCTGCATTATTTGCCCCTCTTCGCATCAATAAAGCCGCCAAAGCGCTGACGGAAACGCGCGGTACTACCTTCGTTGTTGAAGGCCTTCTGCTTACCGGTGTAATACGGATGCGATTTGGACGATACATCAAGCGTCACGTAGGGGTACGTCTCGCCCTCCAGTTCGATCTCACGCTCGGTTCTGATAGTAGAACCGACCTTAAAGTATTCGTTGGCGCTGGTATCGTGGAAAACCACCGTACGATAATGCGGATGAATATTGGGTTTCATAGCGACCTCAATAATTATGTTATAACATAACAATACCGTACACCGTGTAAAGACAAAGATCAACCCTGAGAATGAGAAGAATTAAAGGGCGGCGAGAGCGCCCTTTGCAGATTAAGGGCTTAGCTGATGCGCCAGAGCCCGGAGCTGCTCAGCAATAGACTGCAGATTTTTGCCAGGCTCCGTTTTTGGCCCGGTAGAATGGCGTACAACCAGACGAGCCGGAAGGATAGAAGACGTATGTGATGTTTCGTTATCGCCGCTGTCGAGAATGCGCCGAACGGCCTCTTTCCCTTGCAGATCAAGATCCAGCGAAACCGTGGTTAGCGCCGGGTAGAAGAACGAACTCTCATAAGTGTCATCATAACCAATAACCGACTTTTCTCCCGGAATCGGTACCTGGTGCTGGTGAAATGCGCTCAGTACGCCCAATGCCATCTGATCGTTACCTACCAAGACGGCGGTAAAGTTTGGCGTCTCCCGCAGCATTTGCAGCGCGCCAGCGTAGCCGCTTTGCGCGTCCCAGTTGCCGCGAATCACCGTTACCGGCTCCAGCCCGTAACCCTCCAGGGTTTCTATCCAGCTTTTCAGACGCAGTTTGGCCGATACCGAACTTTCAGGGCCGGCCAGCAACGCGATTTCCCGATGGCCCATCTCATAGAGATACTTGACGCTGGCCCGTGTACCGTCCGCCGGATTAAACGAAACGTTAAACACCGAGCTATAGGGGTCGACATCTAAAAAAAGACAGACAATGTCATCGTTATCAGCGGCTATTTTTTGGGCCTGTTCAGTCTCCAGCGGCACGTTGATGATGACCTTATCCACCAGTTGAGACTTCAGTTCATTAATAGAGTCCTGGATACTTTGGTTGACGCTCTCATCAATCATGGAGATGAGCACCTGATAACCTTCCACGTTCGCATAGCGTTTTACCGCCGCAGCCACCTGGGATGGGGCATGCAATGCAAGGGAAATAGTGACCAGGCCCACGGTACGACTTTGCTTACCTACCAGCTGTTGCGCCAGGCGGTTCGGGACATAGCGCAGCTCCTCAATGGATTTCTCCACCTTACTGCGCGTGGCTTTGGATACATTAGCAGATTTGTTCAGTACCCTGGACACGGTCTGATAGGAGACGCCCGCATGGCGTGCAACGTCTTCTAAGGTCGCGCTTTTAGACTTCATGGTCCGGTTCCTTGTGTTGTTATCCCTGAATTGTAACAGGGGCAATCTGAAAAAACGCTAATTGCCGTATTCCTCCTCCAACTATCGCCATAAAAAGTATTACGCTCACAATACTACAAATTGTGAATGGACTCACTTTACGTAACAAAACGCGCCTTTTTATTTGCAGTTAATCACACTATGGCGATCATTCAATTGCCTGTTTTCAGGTTTAGGCATTTTATGACATCGGTTATGTGAACGTAATACAAAACAATAAGAGGATAGACATGAACACTACGCTGCGCACACTTTCCGTTGCGTTGGCCGCTGCGCTGATTTCACCATCCGTGTTTGCTGCTTCCGCCACCCTCCCGGGTATCGACTTTCATGGCTATATGCGCGCCGGGGTTGGGGTCTCCGGCGACGGTAGCCAGGCCGAATGGCAAAAAAATAAAATTGGCCGTCTGGGTAACGAATCTGATACCTACGGCGAGCTGGAGCTGGGATCGGAGGTCTACAAGAAGAATGACGTTAGCTTCTACCTCGATAGTATGGTCAGCATGGTATCTGACGGCTCAAACGATAATGAAACCACGCTTGATGACGATGCGCAGTTCGGCCTGCGGCAGCTAAACCTGCAAATTAAAGGTCTGATCCCCGGCGATCCAAATGCAGTCATCTGGGGCGGCAAACGCTACTATCAGCGCCACGATCTGCACATTATCGATACGAAATACTGGAATATTTCCGGATCCGGCGCCGGGATCGAAAACTATACGCTCGGTCCGGGCGCCGTTTCATTTGCCTGGATCCGCGGGGATGCCAATGACGTCGACTACCGCGTCGATGGCGATAGCAACGTCAATATTAACTATCTTGATTTGCGCTATGCGGGCTGGAAGCCGTGGGCCGGATCCTGGACCGAATTTGGTATCGACTACGCGATGCCGAATACCACTAAAAAGCAGGATACCTACGGCGGACTCTATGATGCTGAAAACGGCGTCATGCTAACCGGTGAAATCAGCCAGGATATGCTGGGCGGTTACAACAAAACGGTTCTGCAATACGCAAACAAAGGACTGGCGCAGAACATGGTGTCCCAGGGGGGCGGCTGGTATGACATGTGGAACTACGTCAATGACGCCACCGGCTACCGCGTTATCAATACCGGTTTAATTCCGATTACTGAAAAGTTCTCTATTAACCACGTCCTGACCTGGGGCTCCGCGGATAACATCACCGATTACACGGATAAAACACGCATGCTGTCGCTGGTGGCGCGCGGGCAGTATCAGTTCACCGAATATGTACGCCTGATTGGCGAAGTGGGCGGCTTCTACCAAAAAGATAGCTACAAAAATAATACCGATTACAAACAAGCCGGTGAGAAATACACCATTGCGCTGGGCCTGGCCGATGGACCTGACTTTATGTCGCGCCCGGAACTACGAATTTTCGCTTCATACCTGAATGATTCTGAAAATGGTAAGCCGTTCGAAGATCGGACCGCCAATAATACATGGAACTTTGGTGTACAGGTCGAAGCCTGGTGGTAATAGCCGTTTAACTGTTTTATCGCCAACTGTAAAGTTGTTAATTACCCTCCGGTAATGATTATTGTCATTGAATGCCTGTTATATTTTCGGGATAACTCATTATTGCGTTATCCCGTTTTATTTTATTTCCGGCTGGCAAAGTGCTCATCAAGTAATTGCCGTAAAGCATCCGACTGCTTACCGAAAATAGCATGCACCTGCTGCCCCAGAATAATAACCCCAAGCGCTCCCTGCTGCTGTAAGGCCTGAGAATCAACTATCGATAGATTATTCACCGTGACGCGTAAGCGGGTAATGCAGGCGTCAACGTTAATAATATTCCCTTCACCACCAAACGCCTGAATTAAATAATCAATCTGTTGTTGCTCCGCATGACTTAAAGGTACCGCCGCACGAGGCTGCGAGAAGTAATTCAGAAAGGATTTTAAACTCACCATACCAGTCTCCTGATTAGCAGATAAAAAAACGCCTGCTCGCAGGAGCAGGCGCGGGGAGAGAAAAATTACGCGCGACGACTGAGGATACGGCAATCCCATGCATTTAAGACCAGCGGCGTATTCAGCGCCGTACCGGTGAGGCAGTCCAGATAGCCTTGCGGCAAAACCACGCTATGCTGCTGCGCGCTGTAGTTTTGCAGGAAAACGTAGGCGGTTTCACCGTCCGTGCGTGCGGTCGCCACTACGCCCGGCGGGAAATCAGCCTCAACCGCGCGCGGCAGAGAGAGTTCTTTCATCAGGCTGCAGAAGAAGTCCCGCTGGAAGGCCAGATCGTTGCGCGACGCAACGTGCCATGCCTTGCCATTACCAAAGTGATTGACGGTGACCGCCGGTCTTCCTGCATAAAAATCATCGCGATAGGTAGCCAGCGGTTGCGCGCTTTCAGCATGAATCAGTTCACACAAATGGCGTACCTGGTACGGCCCCTGCAAGCCAGCTTCATTACCCGCCAGCCCCTGTACCAGGTTGCGTTCGCCGTCGTTCAGGCAGTCAATTTCTTCCGCCCAAATGCCCAGCAGTTTACGCAGCGGGCCCGGGAAACCGCCGAGATGGCAGAGGTCGGACTCGTTCACTATCCCTGTCCAGTATGTTGTAACTAAATGACCGCCGTTAGCCACAAACGCTTCGGCGCGTTCGGCAAATCCCTCACGAACCATATACAGCATTGGCGCAATGACCAGTTGATAAGGACTCAGGTCAACGTCAGCATCGATAACATCAACCGCAATCCCCTGCTCCCAGAACGGACGGTAATGTTCGTTGACGGTATTTTCATACTCCATGCCGAGATTACGCGGCCCCTGAGCATCATCCAGCGCCCAGCGATTTTGCTGATCGAAGATAATCGCCACTTTCGCATCCGTCCGGCAGCCCACGACGCCAGGCAACTGGCTTAACATCTCGCCGAGCTTCGTCACTTCACGGCCCACGCGCGTATCCAGATGACCGACATGATCGATAATCGCGCCATGGAACTTCTCCACCGAACCGCGGCTTTTACGCCACTGAAAATACTGCACCGAATCCGCGCCGTGCGCCACCGCCTGCAAAGAGGAGAGAATATGCATTCCCGGCTTCTTAAGCTTACTGGTTGGCTGCCAGTTGGTCGCACTGGGAGTGGATTCCATTAATACAAACGGCTTACCGCCCTTCAGGCTGCGCATCATGTCGTGATACATGGCGGTGTAGCAGGCCAGTGTGGTTTCATCTCTATCGCGATGCCACATGGGGTAGCTGTCCCACGAGATAAAGTCCAGCGTCTGCGCCAGCTGCCAGTAGTCGTAATCGTAGAAATACTCCATGAAGTTGGTGGTCACCGGCAGTTCGGCATTCGCCGCTTTCAGCGGAGCAATCTCATGGCGGCAGAAGTCGGTCACCTGGGCGGTATTAAAGCGATGCCAGTCAAGGTTGAGACCATGAATTGAGACTTCTCCCTGCGGCGCCGGAGATTCGATCTGCGACCAGTCGCTATAGGTGTGGCTCCAGAAGGTACTCCACCAGGCGTGATTGAGATTATCCAGCGTTTCATAGCGCGCTTTCAGCCAGTCGCGGAAACGCTCCTGACACAGGCTACAGTGACACTCCCCGCCGTATTCGTTGGAGATATGCCAGCCCAGCACCGCCGGATGCTGAGCGTAACGTTCCGCCAGCAGGGTATTAATCTTCAGGGTTTTCTCACGATAGACCGGCGACGACATACAGTGGTTATGCCGTCCGCCGTGCAGGGCAGGCACCCGATCGCGACCAACGCGCAGCACCTGAGGATATTTCTGCGACATCCACGCCGGGCGCGCGCCGCTTGGCGTAGCAAGAAAGACATGAATTCCGGCGGTATACAGTTTTTCCAGAATACTGTCCAACCAGCCAAACTCAAATACGCCCTCCTGAGGTTCAAGCTTCGCCCAGCTGAATATCCCTACCGACATCACATTGCATTTTGCCTGCTGCATCATGGCAATATCTTTGTCGATAATATCCGGATAATTCTCCCATTGCTCCGGGTTATAGTCGGCGCCATGCAATAGCGTATTAACCTTCGGACTCAAAGGCGCAAATTTTTTCATAATAAACATCCTGAAGTGTAAAACTGAATAATTAATTAAATACCTTCATCGACGGCAATGCTTTTCCCTGGCAATCAAACAGCGCCTGATTTTCCCGGGCATTACCCTCTTTCCACTCATCGTGGATATATTTCATTCCGGCAGGCGTCGCCCAGGTATTTCCCGGCACGGCAATCCACGTCGGCTCCCAATAAAAAATACCTTTACCGCGATGCTGCGGAACATCGGCAACGGCCTGCATTAAGTCGTGAATATAATTATATTGTCCCTGGACGGTGGCGGGGTAACCACCATCTTTTTCTTCTTTCGCCTGGAAGCTATTTTCCGCATTGTCGCAGTTATCCAGGGTATAAGCGTAAGCGGCCTCCACCACTATCACGTCTTTGTTATAGCGTTGGCTGATATCATCCATATTGGCTTTCAGCGCGCTAATCGGGCCATTCCAGTAGGTATACATCGACAAACCAATGATGTCGTAAGGGACGTTACGCTTGCTGATTTCATCAAACCACCAGCGGAAGGTGTCGTTTTTCGTGCCTTCGGCCAGATGAAGCATAATTTTAACCTGCTCACCGCCGGTGAGATTTTCCTTCAGTCCATCGATGGCGGCATTCAGCAGCCCAGCAAGACGATCGAACTCGCCGCCGCCCTGCCCCCAGCTTTTACCTTCCGGCCACAGCATACCGCCGTTGATTTCGTTGCCGATCTGCACCATATCCGGCAGCACGCCCTCCTGCTTAAAGCGGGCAATCGTGTCGCGGGTATAATCGTGGATCGTGGTTTTCAGCTGCGGATAGTCCAGCTTCTCCCAGGCTTTCGGCTTGAACTGCTTACCCGGATCGGTCCAGAAATCGCTGTAGTGGAAATCAAGCAGCAGCTTCATCCCCTGCGCTTTTGCCCGCTTCGCCAGCGCCAGCGTCGTCGCCAGATCATTATCGCCGCCGCCGTAGCGCTGGCCTTTAGCATCTTTGGGATCCACCCACAGGCGCAGACGAACGTAGTTCACGCCATCGGCCTTGAGGATCGCGATCGGATCCTGCTGCTGATTGTTGTGATTAAAGAACTTCGCGCCGTGTTTTTCCGCATCCAGCAGCGTAGAGATATCCGCGCCTTTAATAAAATCAGCGGGCATATTGCTAAACGCCTGCGTTTGCAGCGCATCTGCCGCCAGCGTACCGGCGGAAAAACAGCATGCCAGAGAAACAGCAAGCCACGCGGGTGTTAATCTTTTCATGGGGTTATCCTTTTGTACTGCCTGAGGTGAGGCCGGAAACAAAGTACTTTTGTAGCGCCAGATAGAGAATCGCCACCGGGACGGCAATCAATACCGCTCCCGCCGCGTAGGTGGTGTAGCTGGCGCCCATCTTCTGTGCGACCAGGTTATACAGGCCAATCGGCAGCGTGTACTTATCCGGGGTACGCAATATGGTGCTGGAGAGAATGAAATCCCCCAGCGGACCGGTAAATGAAAACAGCGCCACCACCGCCAGAATAGGCTTCGACAACGGCATGATGATCTCGAAAAAGATACGGAAGCTGCTGGCACCATCCATCCGCGCGGATTCATCCAGATCTTTGGGGATCGCGTCCAGATACCCCTTCATGAGCCAGGTATTCATCGGGATCATGCCGCCCACGTAGATCAGTACCAGCGCCAGATGACTGTTGATTAGCCCCAGCAGCTGAGAAAGGACAAAGATCGCAATCAGCGCCGAGAACTGCGGAATCATCTGCAACAGCAGGAACAGCATCAGTCCGTTCTGCCGCCCTTTGAAACGAAAGCGGGAGAACGCATAGGCGGTGAAGCTCACGCTGATTAGGGTCAGAAGCATGGTCATGAAGCTGATTTTCATCGAGTTCCAGTACCAGGTGAGATAATTCACATTGCCGTTGAACAAATCCGCGTAATGCTGGAACGACAGGTTTTCAGGAATAATCGACGTACTCAGCAGACTGTTCCCGGCGTTCAGCGACGCCCCTACCGTCCAGACCAGCGGGTAAATAATGATCGTCGAGACAAAGATGACCACCAGCCAGGTGAGTGACAGGCGAATCCACTTTTCACGTTTAATACTCGGTGATTTAGCCATGTTGCTTCCCTTACGCCATATCGTCATTTTTAAAGGATTTTGTGGCGCGGAACTGCCACAACGCCAGGCCGACGACGAAAATCGACAGCAGGATCGTAATAGTGGCCGCGATAGCGTATTGCGAAGACGACATGGTGAGTTTGTAGATCCACGACACCAGAATATCCGTACCGCCGGCATTCGACCCCGCCACCGCAGGCCCGCCGTTGTTGAACAGATAGATGATATTGAAGTTATTAAAATTGAAGGTGTACTGCGTAATAATAATTGGCGCAATCGAGTACAGCACCAGCGGCAGAGTAATGGTCCGCAGCCGGGTAAACGCGCTGGCACCATCCATCGTGGCCGCTTCATAGAGATCGTCCGGAATCGCCTGCAGTACGCCGGTGGTCATGGCGAAAACAAACGGGAAGCCCAGCCAGGTTTGCATCATGATCAGCGCCGTCTTAGTCCAGAACGGGTCGGTCAGCCAGGCCTTCGGACTGATGCCGAAGAAAGACAAAATGGCGTTGTTAATGACCCCGAATGAATCATTGAACATCCCGGCAAAAACCAGAATCGTCACAAACCCCGGCACCGCCCACGGCAGAATAAAAATCGTGCGGATCATTGGCTTGAAACGCAAATCCTTCTGGTTAACCAGAATCGCCAGCAGCACACCAACGGTGCATTGCAGGGTTGTCGCCAGCAGCGTCCACACCACCGTCCACTGCAGGACATCAAAAAAGGTCGAGCGCCAGATGGATAATGTGAAGATGTTGATGAAGTTTTTGAACCCCACCCAATCGACCAGCTTCGCGGGCGGCGTGTGGTAAAGGTTGTAGTTAGTAAAGGCGATCGCAAAGCCAAACAGAATCGGGAAGATGACCACAAACACCAGCAGAATAAAGCCCGGCGTAATCATCAAATAGGGAAAACCGTCGCTGAGCAGCATCTGATATTGCTTGCGTACGCTGTTCAGCGCCATACCCTCATCGCGCTTTTTACCGTTAATCCAGGCATCGCGCAGCGAGAGGAAATAGACTAACAAACCAAAAGCGATAATCAGCACGCTGATTATTCCTTCCGCCAGCAGGAAGATAGAGTTATCCCGCGGGACTTCTTCGCCTAAGGTGTATAACCCCCACAGGCCTTCGCTGAGAAAGTCATAGAAAATGCTCATAAAACTGCTCAGCAGCACCAGGAAGACAATCCCCTTCAACCACTGGCGGTGATAAAACTGACCAAAACCCGGCACGATAGCCAGCAGCAGGCCGCACCACGCGTGGCGTCCTGCGCCACGCGCTTCGGCAATATTTTCGCTGGGATTGATAATCACACACGACTCCTTCTGAAAACGGGAGGGCCTCCTCCCGTTCTGTTACTTCACCTGATTACTGATTGCTGGCCTGCATGGCTTCGATCTGCATCTTGATCTGCTTCTCGGCGTTATCCAGCGCCGCCTTCGGCTCCTGTTTACCGGTCAGGCTCAGCTCCAGGGCTGCGTTCGCCGGGCCCCATACCTCCCCCATTTCCGGTATTCCTGGCATTGCCGTCGCCCGTGCTGACTGCACCGCCACCGCGCTGGCCTTCTCGTCATTCTTAATCAGCGGATCGTCAATCATTGCCTTCAGCGGCGGGATTTCGCCGGTCGCCACATAGCGTGCTTTCACATACTGAGGCTGGTTAATAAACTCAATAAACTGCTGCGCCAGCGCTTTATCTTTACTCCACGTCGAAACCACGTAGCCTTTCACGCCGAGGAAGGAGCTCATCGGTTTGCCGTCCGGCAGCGTCGGCAGAGGCGCAACGCCATAATTAATGCCTGCCGCTTCGTATGGCTGGAAAGCCCACGGGCCGTTAATCACCGCCGCCGCTTTCTTCTCGGTGAACAGGGAATCGATGGCGTTCAACCCGTTGTCACCGAGGATCCCTGCCGGGAAAACCTTATCGGTATAGAATTTTTTCAGGAAAGTGACTGCTTCCACTGCGCCGGGTTTGTTGAGACCGACATCCTGCGGGTTGAAGCCCCCTTTATCGTTTTTGCCAAAGATATAGCCGCCCATTGGACCGATAGCGCCCCAGCTGTAATAAATCTGGTCGAACTTCGCCAGCAGACCGTATTTCCCCTCTTCGCGCTGCTTCTTCGAATAGTCGAACCACGCCTGCAGGCTATCCAGCGGCTGGTCGATCAGATCTTTGTTGTAAATCAGTACCAGGGTTTCCACCGCTTTAGGTACGCCGTAAAGCACGTTATCCATATGGAAAGCGCTGATTGACGCAGGCGTAAACGCCTCCTGCTTCTCCTGATCCAGAGTCAATGGAGATAGCAATCCCTGGACAACCGCTCCGCCTAGCTGATCATTAGGGATCACCAGGACATCCGGGCCGATGCCCGCCGGACCATCAAGACGCAGCTTTTCCAGCTGTTGGGCGTACGGCATCTCCTGCACGTTCACCTTAACGTTGAACTGCTTTTCAAAATCACCGACTGCGGCTTTGATGCCGGCGGATTTTTTGATGTCTTCCCAAACGTTGAGCTGCCCGGCCGCGTGCGCCTGCAGGCTCGTTATCTGCCCGGCAGCCAGAGTGGTAAGGATCAGTGCAGCAAGAGTGTTCTTTTTCATTATCAACCTCATGTGAAGGTATAACAATTTAATGGTTTTTATTAAGTAATGTGACTTCAGCAAATCTCTTAGCAAGTTGATTAACGCCAGTTCATAAACAAAACATCCGTCATGTTTGATTTGTTATACGCTACGCTTTGAAGGCTGATAAAACTACTGGAAGCTACTCGTTGTGTGATCATCATTGCAGAAATGAAACATCGTTGTATGGCGCTAAAACCGTGGAAGTTATAGTCGCTGCATGATTTTAGTGTCGTTGAGCATCGTTCGGCTGAATTGTTATACGTTATACAAATTCCGCATCGCAGCCCAAATCCCAACGGCAAAAATGGCTAACAATCCGGGGAGTGTTGATGTCCAATATACGACTGAGGAATGTCACCAAACGGTTCGGCAGTACGGTGACGCTGCATCAGGTAAATCTTGATATTGAAGATGGTGAATTTGCGGTGTTCGTCGGCCCGTCCGGCTGCGGTAAATCGACGCTACTGAGGATGATTGCCGGTCTTGAAGAGGTCAGCGAAGGTGAAGTGCTAATTGGCGATGAGGTGATGAATGATGTCGTTCCTGCCCATCGCGGCGTCGCTATGGTATTCCAGTCCTATGCGCTCTATCCGCATATGACGGTGGCGGAAAATATGGGCTATGGCCTGAAAGTGAACAAAGTACCAAAAGATGAAATTCGCCGTCAGGTTGAAATGGTGGCGAAAACGCTGCAGCTCTCTCATCTGCTGGATCGTAAGCCTAAGCAACTTTCCGGCGGTCAACGTCAGCGCGTTGCCATCGGCCGCGCTATTGTACGTAATCCACGGGTGTTTATGTTTGATGAACCCCTTTCTAACCTCGATGCCGAACTGCGCGTTGAGATGCGCCTGCATATCGCCAAACTCCATCACGAGCTCAAAACGACCATGGTTTATGTTACTCATGACCAGGTTGAAGCGATGACTCTCGCCGATAAAATCGTGGTGATGAACTACGGCAAAGTTGAGCAGATGGGATCGCCGATGTCGCTGTATTACAACCCGGTGAATAAATTCGTCGCGGGATTTATCGGTTCGCCGAAAATGAACTTCCTTCCCGCGACGGTTACCGCATGGCAGCCGGGCCAGCTTAGCGTGAAGATGGCGCAAGATCATAATCTGACGCTCAATATCACCACCTCACCGCTGCAGCCCGGCGCTGCCGTCACCCTCGGTATTCGTCCTGAACATCTCTCTACCGATGTGAATATCGGTACCGTGGTTGAGTTTCAATGTGAAGTGGTCGAGAGACTGGGTAATAATACCTATCTATTTGGCCAGTGCTACGGCCACGATAACGTCAAAATTCTGCTGCCAGGCGACGTTCACTTTCGCCCCTGGCAGAAAATCAGCGTTGCCTTCGACGATCGCTACTGCATGGTGTTCGACGAAAACGACCTGCGGATTAGCACCGACATCGCCGCGCCGGATGCCCACTAAACGCAACATCTGGCTGTCATGATTGCGCTTTAGAATATGAACCAGTGCTGGCGATGCTTATTGGCTGCCAGCATACCAGCCCTCGTTTTTCTCCGCGCCGTTTACAGCTTCGGGCGTCGCGGATCATCCACTGTTAGCCCGAATTCGCTGCTCTCTCGCGGTTCGGGCCTTTTTATCCCGTTTACCTAATCGTCCTTTTTATCTTTCGCGTATACTCATCGCACCCCTTAATAAATTTAGGAAATGCTCATGACGACCCGGCATCAGGTGAGCCTGGTTACAGGGGTACTGATACTGGCCATTATTTTGCCGGTGGCGCTGAGTATTTGGTTGGCAATGCAGCAGGCCAAAGCGCAGTTTTATACCGGACTGGACAACTTTTCCGTTCGGGTACTGGCTCGCGTTCAGCAGGTAGCCGATCAGGCAAGAGAGGCGCTGAACGAAGCGGATGCCGATACCGCCGCGACTTGCAGTCCGCAGCATCTGCTTAATATGCGGCGGATTGCCTACACCCACCGCTACGTGCAGGAAGTGTTGTGGTTACATGGAGGTATTCCGCAATGCTCTTCTCTTGAAGATCATCGGGTATCAGTAACGTTTCCTGCTCCCGACCATATTACTGCCGACGGCTATCGTACCTGGCTCACCTCGGTTAGCGATCTCGGGCTACAGCATAAAATGACGGCAATGGGCAGCGAACATCATGTGGTGATGATCGATCCGGTTTCATTTATTGATGTGATTCCGTCAGGCCAGGAAGAGATTCACACTCTCTTGTTTGGCACGAAGCGCGATCAAATTATCATCAGCAGTAAACCGCTCGACGCCGCCGCCTGGGAGCACATTAAGCGTCTGGATGTCGAAACCTTGACGCTTGATAGCACCGTTTATCGCCTCCGCCGCATCCCTGAACTAGGGCTGGCGATCGCGGCCTGGTCATCAACATTACCGCTCCAGCAAAAATTACATCAACAGCTAATGCTGTGGTTGCCGATTGGTTTATGCACCAGCCTTCTGGCCTCATTCCTGCTTCTTCGCCTGCTGCGAAGGCTGCGCTCTCCGCGTTACGGGATGCTGGACGCGCTGAACTCCAATGCTATACAGGTCTATTATCAGCCTATTATTTCGCTACAGACTGGCAAAATCGCCGGCGCGGAAGCACTTGCCCGCTGGAGGCAGCCTGACGGTAGTTATTTATCGCCGGATATTTTTATCCCGCTTGCCGAACAGACCCGGCTGATAACCCGGTTAACCGAAGATATCGTGCGAAAAATTTTCGCCGATCTCGGAACCTGGCTGCGCCAGCGCCCGGAAGTGCATATTTCGATCAATTTATCTGTCGATGATTTGCGTTCGCCAACGCTGCCGATACTCCTGCAGGAGCAGCTCCAGCACTGGGGTATCAGCGCTCAGCAGATCATCCTTGAAATTACCGAGCGCGGCTTCGTTGACCCGCAAACCACTCTGCCCGTCATCGCCGGCTATCGTCAGGCCGGACACCGTATATCTATTGATGACTTCGGCACCGGCTACTCCAGCCTGAGCTATTTACAAAAACTGGACGTTGACACCCTGAAAATCGATAAATCGTTTGTCGATACGCTGGAGTACAAACCGCTGACGCCGCATATTATTGACATGGCGAAAGCGCTTAATCTGGCGACCGTCGCCGAAGGCGTCGAAACCGAAAGCCAGCGCGACTGGCTGCGCGTTCACGGCGTGCAGTACGCCCAGGGTTGGCTTTATAGCAAAGCGCTGCCAAAGGAGAAATTTATCCTGTGGGCTGAAAACAACCTGAAAGCGTATTCAACGCCGCCTGCGAAAAATACCTACTGAGCCTATTTCAGATAAGATTTAATCACCTGCATGACCACTTCAAGGTCAGCTTCACGCTGGCCTTCTTCCGGCTCTTTGACGACATGATCCGTTAAATGCCCCTGAATAACCTGCATCATCATGCCGTTTACCGCACCGCGAATGGCGGCCAGCTGCTGGAGAACCTCTGCGCATTCATGCTCGCGGTTGAGCATTTTTTCCAGCGCAGCGCTCTGCCCCTGAATTTTCTTCAGTCGGGTCAATAACATCTTCTTGTGACGAACAGTATGTGACATTACGCGCTCCACTCTTTGATGACTCGATCGTTTCCATTAACGACCCCCGTATGTAACAAGGCCAGCATACCATGCTCTACTCCCCGGGAGTATTTTTCTACCGGGGGGGTAGTATTTATATACTAGGGGGGAGTAGCATAAGATCACTTTTGGCAAGGGACCACGTTATGAACGATTTCACTTCACTGCTGCAACAGGGGAATGCCTGGCTATTCATTCCCAGCGCGATCCTGCTCGGCGCGCTGCACGGTCTGGAGCCCGGACACTCGAAAACCATGATGGCGGCATTTATTGTGGCAGTGCGCGGAACGTTGAAGCAGGCTGTACTACTGGGGCTAGCGGCGACGGTATCGCATACGGCCGTGGTCTGGCTGGTAGCGATGGCAGGCCTGTGGTTTGGCCGCGGTTGGGATGCGCAAACGTCAGAACCCTGGTTTCAGCTGATCTCAGGGATCCTTATTGTGCTGATTGCCTGCTGGATGCTGCGGCGTACCTGGCTCGAATCTCGTACACACCAACGCGATCGTGATCATAACCATAACCATAACCATAACCATAACCATAACCACGACCACGACCACGACCACGACCACGACCACGACCACGACCACCATCATGCACACCATCATCCGCATCAACACCATCCTCACGCGCATCCGCTAGTGGCCACCGCAGAGTGGCAGGACGCCCATCAGCGCGCGCATGCGGAGGAGATCAACCGCCGCTTTAACGGACAGCGGGTCACCACCGGACAGATCGTTTTGTTTGGGCTGACGGGCGGGCTAATCCCCTGCCCGGCGTCAATTACCGTATTGCTTATTTGCCTCCAGTTGAAAAAGGTTTCGCTGGGAGCCACGCTGGTGATGAGTTTTAGCGTTGGGCTGGCGCTCACCTTAGTGGCTTCAGGCGCAATTGCCGCCCTGAGCCTGAAGCACGTCGCCAACCGCTGGCCGGGACTAAACGATCTCTCACGGAAAGCGCCGTGGATTTCCGGTGCGCTGATTATTGTGGTGGGTTGCTATATGCTGCTGCACGGCTGGCGTAATCTGTAGGGCTTCTATCGCCATCCCCACCGACTATGGGGATGGCAAAGATGAATTACTCATCGAGGAGCGGGGAAAACCCGCCGTATATCATTCGTTTTCCATCAAATGGCATATTTTCGCCAAACTCTTTCATCCGCGGGTCAGCCATCATTTTAGCGTTGGCGGCATCGCGCACCTCTTTAGAGGGGTATTCAATCCAGCTGAATACCACCTCTTCATTATCTTCAGCTTTTACCGCCAGACGAAAATCGGTCAGCTTGCCATCCGGGACATCATCCGCCCAGCACTCGACCACGCGTAGGGCGCCAAACTCTTTAAATAGCGGCAGCGCCTTTGCCGCCATCGCGCGGTATACCTCCTTATTTTCCGCCGGTACGGCAACAACAAAACCATCAACGTACTTCATGAGTATGCTCTCCGAAGTGAACAGTACCGCCGGACAATCCGGCCGTATCTGCAGTGATAAGTTTAGTCTCCAGCGCGGATAGCAGCTTAATATCAGGAGATGGCCTCGCCCGGTTTCGCCAGCGCCTTACGTGCAGCCGACTGATGAAACCACGGCAGGCAGAGCTGAATCAACGGCCCAATGGTTATCGCATAGAGTACGGTTCCCACGCCAAATTTGCCGCCCATCATCCAGCCAATCAGCAGAACGGAAAGTTCAATCGCCGTGCGAATGCCGCGCAGCGACCATCCGGTACGTGCATGCAGTCCGGTCATCAGCCCATCGCGCGGACCGGGGCCGAAACCTGCGCCAATATACATTCCCGTCGCCAGCGCATTCAGTACGATAGCCCCGGCCAACAGCAGGCTACGCGCCACCAGCGATTCTAACGGCGGCAGGATAGCCAGAGTGGCGTTTGCCGCCAGGCCCAGCACAATCACATTGCTTACCGTGCCCAGCCCCGGCATTTGTCGTAGCGGGATCCACAGCAGCAGCACCGCCGCGCCCGTCAGAATCATCACCGTTCCGAAATCAAGATTGAACTGGTTGCCGATCCCCAGATGAAAAACATCCCACGGATCGGCCCCCAGATTGGCATGAACAAACAGCGCGGTCGACACGCCGTACAGGACCAGACCAATATAAAGTTGCAGCAAGCGACGTACCATTTTCCACCTCAGGACAATTGCGATTCCCCTCATCATCAGTAAAAATGGATTGATAATTAATGGCCAGTTTTAAAAAAGTGGATTGCTATGTCATCTCGTCGCTTTGGTTCACAATCGCTGGTGCGCCTGCTCGGTCACTGGCAGGAATCCGGTTCCCGCATGCCGCTCTGGCGTCAGCTGGCGGAAGCGCTGCGCCTGCTGATTCTCGATGGCCGCCTTGCGCTGGAAACCCGTTTGCCCGGCGAACGGGAGCTGGCGGCGGCGCTGAATATCAGCCGTACTACGGTTGCCAGCGCGCTTGGACAGCTACGGGAAGAAGGCTATCTCTACAGCCGTCAGGGAAGCGGTTCGCGGATCGCTTTGCCGGAGCGGACGGTGGAGATCAAGACCAATAAACCGGACTCGCCGTCGGTCAATCTGGCCGTCGCCGCGCTCAGCGCCGGGCCTGAAATTCATCAGGCCTTCAGCCAGGCCCTGAAAATCATGCCGCAGCACTTAGCCAATACCGGTTACGATCAGCAGGGTCTGCCGCTTCTGCGTGAAGCGATCGCCCACCGCTATAGCGAACGCGGCCTGCCAACCCGAAGCGATGAAGTAATGATTGTTAACGGGGCACTTAGCGGCCTGGCATTGGTTTTGCGCTTATTTACCGGGCCCGGCGATCGGGTGGTGGTGGATGCGCCGACTTATCCTATGGCGATTAGCGCGATTCAGGGAGCATCATGCCGCCCGGTCAGCGTGGCGTTACCGCAGCAGGGATGGGACTGCGACGGTTTAGCGGCGACAATTGCCCAAACGGCGCCGCGGCTGGCATGGCTGATGCCGGACTTTCATAACCCTACCGGTCGCTGTATGGATAGCCCCACGCGCCAGCGGGTAGCAGACATCGCCGCCCAAACCCGCACCACGCTGGTAGTAGATGAAACGATGGTCGACCTATGGTACGACGCCCCGCCGCCACCATCTTTAGCATCGTATAACCCTGATGCTCCGGTGATAACCATCGGCTCTGCGGGAAAAAGCTTCTGGGGCGGTTTGCGCATAGGTTGGATCCGCGCATCCTCGCGCACCATTGCATCTCTGGTTCAGGCGCGGGACTCCCTCGATCTCGGCTCCCCGCTGCTGGAGCAGCTGGCCTGCTGTTGGCTGCTGGAGAATGAGAAAATGCTGTTGCCGTCGCGGCGCGCCATGCTGGCAACCCGTCGGGATATGTGCGGCGCGCTGATGGCGGAGTATTTTCCCCACTGGCGCTTCACGCCGCCGGAAGGAGGACTCTCTTTTTGGGTTGAGTTACCCGGGATGCTGGCAACGCTGTTTTCCGTTCGCGCGGAAAGCCGGGGAATTCACATCGGAACAGGAACGCGATTTGGCCTGGCGGGCGCCTTTGACCGCTATTTACGCTTACCGTTTACGCTTGCGGATGATGAACTACGTCACGCTTTTAATATATTGCAGCCGTTATGGCATAGTCTTACGGAGCAGAAAGAGAGCTTCCGCCCACGGAAAATTATTTAATAAAATATCGACGGGCTGGAGCCAGCCCGTCAAAAGCCATCATCCGTGATGCATATGAGATGTTTTTATAAAATTGCGCTTCAAGTTTGTCTTCGTGTCGTGTCAGTCCGATGACAAAAATGAAATATTTTCATTAATGCTGTCGCGGAATCGGAAAACCTTTAAGGGAAATAATAAAACCGTCTTCGTCTTTTTTAATTTTTGCGCCCGTATCACACCAGTCGGAGGCAATGCGAAAGAACTCATCACTACCGATATTCCAGTTCAGGCGTACATGCTTCACATAGCCGGAACGCAGCATGGCGCACGCTTCGCTATAGTTGCTGGCTGTAGAGAGTTGTTGTTTCATTTTTTCTTCTTCAGGAGTTTACGTAATGCTTTGATTTCTTTAGGGGTTAATGGAGATGCTTCCTCTTCGGTGTGCTGGCTATCAATATCTTCTTCCGAAACCCCCGCCTCGTCTGCTGATTCCGCTACCTGGAAGGCCAGCAGCAGCAGTTTCTCCGTAGCTGTTCCTAAATTTTCGTTATTTTCTTCCGCATACTGACGCAGCTTTTCTTTTAACTCACTATCAATTTTGACGTTCAGAACCACAGTAGTCATAGTCACGCTTCCCGTGAAATATAATCATCATATAACTAATACACGAACTTAACATGCTGATCCAGAGATATATTTTTGGCTTATATCTAACAACAGTTTCCCATCAGTAATCTGCACCTGATATATGACATTAAGATGACAATAATATTTCACTTAAATTTCAAATTTATGACGTAGTGAATTTTTAGCATAAAAAAATGGAGTTTTAGAAACGAAATAAATTCACACTTTAATTAAGGATATTAACCATGAAGGGGATATGAAGCAGCTGATTTGTGCGAATCGCGCCAGGGACACGCTGAAATGGGTGGGGGCCCTGCCAGCTACATCCCGGCACACACGTCGTCTGCTCTGGCTGCTTCCTTCCGGACCTGACCTGGTAAACAGAGTAGCGTTGCGGGAGAACCAACAGAGCCCCCATTGAGAGCGCTAGTTACCTAACGCGCTGGCGCATTATCCCTGCTGAATCCTTGAATTGCAAGCCACCGCCGATCGGGTGCTGGTTTATTGCGCAAAGTCGCGTCTCCACAGGCTTTTCACGATAAATGATCCCGCGCCCCTCAAGAGATCGCGAGCATACTCTCAGCAAAAACCCCTTCCGGCAGCCATAATGTGGATTATTCACCGCCCCTTTTATCATCAAGGCACTATCTCAACGGAATATGAATGAGTGAATCACCGCGTTCATCACCACCCTGACAATGCCGCCCATTCCTGAAGTGTCTGTGCCCTTCCACGGTTTACATTTTTTGCGTCCGGGACTGCTCATTGATTTTGTCACGATTAGCGCTAATCAGCTGCTGGCCGTCCCCCCGGTTGCGCTGCTTTACTCAACCGTTGACGTCCTTCAGCACGCTGAATTACGTAAACTTCCCATCGAAGCCAGCGGTCTCGTGGTGTATCCGATATAAACCCTTAAGCTCCCGGCCATGCGCGCCAAACTGATGATTAACGCCCAGTCTGAACGCCCGAAGTTTCTTGAAGCCCTGCTAACCATACGCCGCATGAAAATGTTCATGGTATGCAGGTGCTGGGTCTGACGCTGGAATTCACCGTAGTAAACCCGGCTTAATCCACCCGCTGTACAGCCCATGATGTAACGCTTATTCTGAACTTTTACCGGCAACAGGACCTTCCATGGATTCTCACGATACTTTTCCGCAGCGCGTCTGGCAAATTGTCGCCTCAATACCAGAAGGATGCGTGGCGACCTACGGCGACGTTGCTCAGCTGGCGGGTTCACCGCGCGCGGCGCGTCAGGTTGGTGGGGTATTAAAACGTCTGCCGGAAGGTTCCACTCTCCCCTGGCATAGGGTGGTCAACCGTCACGGCGATATCTCTCTCACCGGGCCGGACCTGCAGCGTCAACGCCAGGCGCTATTAGCGGAAGGAGTCCAGGTGTCAGGCAGTGGGCATATTGATCTACAGCACTACCGCTGGATTTATTGAAGACAAAAAAATGCCCCTGGGAAGGGGCATGATGTGGAGTTACTGCACGGGCGGAACGTTGTTGTTCGCCACCGGTACCGCCGTTTGTTGGACCGGCACCAGCACCAGATCGGCACGGTTGCCGCCCTGGTTAATCACCGTCTGTACGGTATCGGTAATGAACATCAGCTGACCGTTAACGGTAATCGCCGCGCTGAGAAGAATGCGGGCATTAGGCTGGATTTGCGCCTGGTTATAGGGCAGAACAAAATTAAACGGCGCCTGCTTCCCTTCGGTCCTGACCGCTTTTTGCGCCAGCACGTGCGCCGGCGCATCGGCCAGCGACGCATCCGACAGAGTTACGGTCAATACTGCGTCCGGCGGTAACGCCACGCGCTGGCGAATATTGATAGTCCCGGATACGTTAGGCTGCTGCTGCGAGGAGCTTAGTGAAGCAATGCCATAAGGATCGGGCGCCGCCTGGTTCGCTGCATTGCTGTTGTGATTATTCGCACAGGCAGACAACGTAGCCGCTACGGCTATAGCACTTAACATATAGGCAAATTTCATTCTTTTCTCCTTTCATCCCTTTGAGCATGTTCGACCGCAATGCAATGCGGCGAAACATTTTCACCATGAATAAGTGTGGCACAGTTCTCAATTTTCGCCCGGAAAAGCGCCATATTCAGATTATTACTGCCTGCAACGTCCCGGCAGCAAAAGTGATACGGTGAGCATAATGCCGCTTTCTGGGGATCCTCTGTCGGCCGAAACAGGGGTTATTACCACCCGCCGGAAGCAGCTAAAAGCAAATGAATCATCTCGTCTGGCGCGTAGCCTCGGCTCACAAGAGTGAAGATGGCGCCTCTTCCCCGTTTACGGGTTGGCCGCCACGAAAGCTCGAGCGGGGTTCTGAAACCGACAGGCGATGAATAGTTGCAACCATCCATAACTAACAATCCCGTAGCCTGGGAGATTTACGTCGGAAAAAACGTCCCTATTCAGTTTATTACACCCATCGGACCACTTACGATTCCAGGTTATACTTTGCCTCAATAACGCGCTGCGCAAGGCAGTCATCATTGATTGAGGGCAATTATGAGTCAGGCATTAACCAATCTGCTGGCATTGTTAAATCTGGAAAAAATCGAAGAGGGATTGTTCCGCGGGCAGAGCGAGGATCTGGGATTACGTCAGGTCTTTGGCGGCCAGGTGGTCGGTCAGGCACTGTATGCGGCAAAGGAGACCGTCCCCGCAGAACGCCTGATCCATTCGTTTCACAGCTACTTCCTGCGTCCCGGCGACAGCCAGAAACCCATCATCTATGATGTTGAAGTCCTGCGTGACGGCAATAGCTTCAGCGCCCGCCGGGTGGCGGCGATTCAGAACGGGAAGCCGATTTTCTACATGACCGCCTCATTTCAGG
Source organism: Klebsiella sp. CN_Kp100 (assembly GCF_040065315.1). NCBI lineage: Bacteria > Pseudomonadati > Pseudomonadota > Gammaproteobacteria > Enterobacterales > Enterobacteriaceae > Klebsiella > Klebsiella sp. CN_Kp100. Next base: position 76,674 of record NZ_JBEAIJ010000038.1, on the reverse strand, counting down.
CGCCAGAACCCGGCTACGAACATCAGAAAACCATGCCAGCAGCCCCCGCGCCGGATGCGCTGCCCTCTGAAACAGACATCGCCCGCAAGCTGGCCCATCTGCTGCCGCCGCAGGTCAAAGAGAAATTTCTTTGCAATAAGCCGCTGGAGATTCGCCCGGTTGAATTCCACAACCCGCTGAAAGGTCACGTTGCAGAACCGACGCGTCAGGTCTGGATCCGCGCCAACGGCGCTGTACCGGAAGATCTGCGCATCCATCAGTCTCTGCTGGGCTACGCTTCTGACTTTAACTTCCTGCCCGTTGCGCTGCAGCCGCACGGCGTCGGTTTTCTGGAACCGGGAATGCAGGTGGCCACCATCGATCACTCAATGTGGTTCCATCGCCCGTTCAACATCAACGACTGGTTGCTTTACAGCGTAGAAAGCACCTCCGCCTCCAGCGCGCGCGGTTTTGTCCGCGGCGAGTTCTATACGCAGGACGGTACGCTGGTGGCGTCGACAGTACAGGAAGGCGTCATGCGTAACCGAAGCCTTTTCCCAGCAAAATAGGCGCTTCCGCCGGTAAGCGCCAGGCTTAGCGTAAACCGCCAGCTTACTGGTCCGCCGCACATTGCGCTGACTGGTACTGCTGGCGGCCGGTAAGGTCCCAGGTATAGTTTATAAATCCGCGTAAAAGGTTATTTTGAGTATGCCGCCGCCAGCACAAGGTTAAGGTGGTTGTTGCATACGCTTCTTCCAGCAGACAGTAGCTCACGTCCGGCATGAGTACAGAGCTCTGCGTTTCAGGCACCAGCGCAACGCCCATGCCCATTGACACTAAACCGATAGCTACCGAAACATCACGCGTATACTGAATTTTCTGAGGAGTGAACCCGGCCTCCCGGCAGGCGCTAACCGCCGACCAGCCTAGCCCTACGCCGTAGGGATCCTTTTGCACAAAAAATTGCTCTTCGCGCAGCGATGCCAGAGAAATTTTTCGGCGATTGCCCAGTTCATGATTACGCGGCAAGACGGCAATAAGTGAACGAGTAGCGATATTCATATATTCCAGCTGTTCATATTGCGGTATCGGTGAGCGAACAAAAGCAATATCCAACCGTTTATCCAATAATAATGTTAATAAATCATGTGCGTTATGTTCTTCAATTATCAGATCGGTCTCGGGTTTCTTATATCGGTAATTTTTTATTAACAAAGTTAATGCCGGATCGAGAATAGATGAGCCAACATAACCCACTTTTAACTGCCCTTGATGCCCGCGACGCAAACTGTTTACACTTTCAAGAAACCTGTCGCAGTGGCCCAGAATAATCCGCGCTTCGTCAAGCAAAAATAGTCCCTCCGCGGTCAGTGAAACATGACGCCGATCGCGAACAAACAGCATTATGCCGAGCGCGTTCTCAAAGTTTTTAATCTGCTGCGTGAGCGCAGGCTGCGTCACGTTCAGCCTCAACGCCGCCTGCCCAAAATGCAGCTCTTCAGCCAGAACCACAAAGGCATGTAGTTGCCGATAATCCATAGCGCCTCCTTGAAGTCACTAATAATAGATCCTTATTAAAACAATGGGTAATGTTATTGGACTCTTATTTCTATTTATCGAAAATTAAACCTGTCACGATGATTAAAAATCAGGGTCGGCGCTATATAGCCGCCGCTATCATCGTTTAGTAATACTTAAAGGAGAATTTAATGGTTAAGGAACAGCAAAAAGTGACCGATCTGCGTTCCGCATTGGCTGTATTAAGCCACTACGATGATGAACTGATCTATACCGATGAACCCGTTGATCCAATCGCAGAATTATCTGGCGTTTATCGCTACGTCGGCGCACATGGCACCGTTCAGCGCCCCACACGAGTTGGCCCGGCCATGATTTTTAACAAAGTCAAAGGATACGATGATGTCAAAGTCTTGATCGGCTTGCTTTGCTCGCGCAAGCGCGTCGCCCGCCTTTTTGGCACCACGCCTGAAAACCTGGCTTTTATGCTTAAAGATTCCGTCGCCAATCCTATTGCGCCGATTGTTATTCCACGCGACCAGGCCGTATGTCAGGAAGTTATCCACCTGGCGACCGATCCTGACTTTGATATCCTGAAAATCTTGCCCGCGCCAACCAATACCCCGGAAGATGCTGGCCCGTACTTTACGCTGGGCATGTGCTACGCCGCCGATCCAGAAACTGGCGAGCATGACGTCACGATCCATCGCTTGTGCGTCCAGAGCAAAGATGAAATCTCAATGTATTTCGTTCCGGGACGCCACCTTGATACTTTTCGTCAGAAAGCGGAAGCAGCCGGAAAAGCCCTGCCTATCTCCATTAGTATTGGCGTCGATCCGGCAATTGAAATCGGTGCCTGCTTCGAGCCCCCGACAACGCCTTTAGGTTTTGACGAGCTATCAATTGCCGGTAGCTTGCGCAACCAGGCAGTAGAACTCACCGATTGTGTCAGCGTGAATGCGTTGGCTATCGCTAATGCCGAAGTCGTCATCGAAGGCGAGCTCTTGCCTGACGTGAGGGTTCGTGAAGATCAGAACACTGATACAGGTAAAGCCATGCCAGAGTTTCCTGGCTATACCGGCAGCGCCCAGGCGCAGGTGCCGGTCATCAAAGTCAAAGCCATTACTCATCGCCGTCATCCAATCCTGCAAACCTGCATCGGGCCAAGCGATGAGCACACCAATCTGGCCGGTATCCCAACGGAAGCCAGTATTTTACAAATGGTTGAAAAGGCACTGCCCGGCTTCGTGCAGAACGTTCATTGCCCCTCGCCGGGCACGGGCAAGTATCTCGCCGTTTTACAGGTAAAAAAACGCGGACCAGCAGATGAGGGCAGGCAGCGTCAAGCCGCACTTCTCGCATTTTCAGCTTTCTCAGAATTGAAGCATGTCATGTTGGTTGATGAGGATGTGGATGTATTTGATATTAACGATGTGATGTGGGCAATGACAACGCGTTACCAGGGGGATGTCAGTACTATTTTTATTCCCGGAGTACGCTGTCACCCGCTCGATCCTTCATCCGACCCAGCATTCAGCCCGTCAATACTCGGCCACGGAATCGCCTGTAAAACAATTTTTGACTGTACCGTTCCCTGGAACCTGAAAGAGAATTTTCAGCGCAGCAAATTCCTTGAAGTGGATGTCAATCGCTTTATTCCCGGCTTCAAAAAATAGTCGTTCACTTTTGGCAGGTTCGCAATCCGCAAAACCTGCCGGAAAGTGAGTGCGTTTGCGGTCCGACAACAGCAAGCGATATTTAGCAAATACTAACAAGGAAAAACAATGATTGGGCCAATCATTAACTCTACTTCAACGCTTATCGGCGGGATCGTCGGCGGCTTAATTGGGGATCGATTAAGTGATAAATTCCGTACCGCGCTACCTCTGACTTTTGGCGCAGCCTCCATGGGAATGGGGATTACGGTTATTATCAAATTACATGCGCTACCCGTTGTTGTCGCCTCGTTACTCTTCGGCGCAATTATCGGTGAAATATTTTCTATTGAGAAAAACATTGGCCGTGGCGCATCAAAACTACGTTTTATCATTGATAAAATTGCCCCACAGAAAAGCGGCAGCACGTTATCGCAAGAGGAGTATCTCGACAAATTCGTTGGAATTCTGGTGCTCTTCGTGGCTTCGGGAACGGGCATCTTTGGCGCTATGCAGGAAGGAATAACCGGCGACATATCGATACTGTTAACTAAATCGTTTCTCGATATCCTGACTGCCGGTATTTTTGCCACCCTGCTTGGTCTTTCGGTCGCCACTATCGCAATCCCGCAATTTATCGTCCAAATGATTCTGCTCTTTATCGGGCAATCAATAATGCCAATGCTAACGCCTGATATGGTTGCTGATTTCTCCGGGTTAGGCGGATTTATTATGTTTGTGACGGGTTTGAGAATTTGCGGTATTAAATCATTCCCGGTCGCCAATTTACTACCAGGTCTGATCATCGTCATGCCCCTCTCCTGGCTTTGGGTCTCAACGCTATTGCCCTGGATCCAATCGATTAGCTAACCATGCAAAAAGCGGAGCCTGGCTCCGCTTTTACGATTAACAAGGTAACGATGAATCAGGCGTTGTAGGCGTTTTCGCCGTGGCTGTTGACGTCCAGACCTTCACGCTCTTGATCTTCCGGTACGCGCAGGCCAACGGTCATATCGGCGACTTTGTAACCAATAAAGGCGACCACGCCGGACCAGACGATGGTGATACCGATACTTTCCAACTGTACCAGAACCTGGTGGCCCATGGTCACGCCTTCCGCATAACCGACGCCGCCCAAAGAAGTCGCGGCGAAGATACCGGTCAGGATGCATCCGACGATACCGCAGACACCGTGGACGCCAAACACATCGCACGGGTCATCAACGCGCAGCCAGCGCTTCAGTACGGTGACACCCCACAGACCCGCCAGACCCGCGGCAATCCCTACGATCAGAGACCCGCCGACGCCGATGTAACCACAGGCCGGAGTGATGCCGACCAGACCGGCAATCGCCCCTGAACAGGCGCCCAGCAGAGACGGCTTGCCGCGGGTTGCCCACTCGCCGAAGGTCCACGCCAGGATAGCCGCCGCTGTGGCAACCACGGTGTTAACGAAAGCCAGACCGGCAATTTCGTTCGCCGCGCTGGCTGAACCCGCGTTAAAGCCAAACCAGCCAACGTAGAGGATAGCGGTGCCGGTGAATACCATCGGCAGATTATGCGGTTTGAACGCTTCTTTACCAAAGCCCACGCGTTTACCCATCATATAAGCGCCCACCAGCCCGGCAACCGCGGCGTTAATGTGTACAACCGTTCCGCCGGCGAAATCAAGCGCGCCGTGGGTAGCCAGCAGACCACCGCCCCATACCATATGGGCGATCGGGATATAAGAAAGCGTCATCCACACCACAACAAAAATCAGTACCGCAGAGAAACGAATACGTTCCGCCAGCGCGCCGACGATCAGGCCGACGGTGATACAGGCAAACGAGCCCTGGAAGGCAACGTGGATGTATTGATAGAAGCTGCCCATCAGCGCTTTCAGCTCAATATTCTTCAGCAGCACCCAGTCGAAGTTGCCGAAGAAGCTGCCGCCGGTACCGAAAGCCAGCGTGTAGCCATAAACCACCCACAGCACGCAGACCAGTGCAAAGGTGACGATAACCTGCGTCAGCATGGAAAGAACGTTTTTACCGCGGATTAGCCCGCCGTAGAACAGCGCGATGCCCGGAATGGTCATAAACAGCACCAGCGCGGTGCAAATCATCATAAAGGCGTTGTCGGCTTTATCCGCTACCGCCGGTGCGGCCATCGCCAGCCCCGGAAGAAGAGCCAGCGCTCCCAGACCTGTCTTCATTGTTGCTATCTTCATTGTTTCGTTCCCCATCACTGTGTGGTCTGAAAGTTACAGTGCCGCTTCGTCAGATTCGCCGGTACGGATGCGAATGACGCGCTGCAGCTCGGCGACAAAAATTTTGCCGTCGCCAATCTTTCCGGTGTAAGCCGCTTTACTGATGACATCGACGACTTCATCCAGTTGATCGTCGGCAATCGCGACGTCAATCTTCACTTTCGGCAGAAAATTGACGCTATATTCGGCGCCGCGATAGAGCTCCGCGTGGCCTTTCTGACGGCCAAACCCTTTAACCTCAGTGACCGTCAGGCCCTGAATCCCCATTGAAGATAATGCTTCACGCACGTCTTCCAGTTTGAATGGTTTGATTACCACGGTAACCAGCTTCATAAGTCCCCTCCAGTCAGAATTCGGTAATGGCCGCAGCTAACACGAATCTAATAAAGCAAGGGCTATGCCAGAAATGAAAAAGGGCCGCCAGGCGGCCCTTTTTGAGGAGGAAAAAGAAGAATCAGGCGGAAACGAAGCGGCAAAACGCCGCTTTAGCCTTAAATTGCACCATTTCAGTGCGCGTACTGTGACGTTTTTGCACCACCGGAAACCGCAAAGCAGAAGCTGCCTGTTTATGGTGCATCAGGCGATAAGCGACTCTTCCTGCGAGCTGGCAGCCAGTTCTTCGCCCGCCAGCTGCAGCTGATACATCTGCCAGTAGCGGCCTTTGGCCGCCAGCAGCTGCTGATGATTGCCGCGCTCGACGGCCTGCCCCCGATGCAGCACCAGGATCGTGTCAGCCTCAACGATAGTCGATAAGCGGTGCGCAATGACCACCAGCGTCGTATGCTCGCGCACCCGTACAAGCGCCTGCTGAATCGCCTGCTCGGTGCCAGAATCAATATTAGCCGTCGCCTCATCAAGTATCAGCACCTGCGGCGTATCGACAAGCACCCGCGCCAGCGCAAGCAGCTGTTTCTGCCCAACGGAGAGATTGTTCCCCTGCTCGCCCAACTGAGTATAAATACCGTTTTCCATTTCACGGGCCAGCTCCGCCAGCTGTACCGCCTCCAGCGCCTCCCAGACCTGCTCTTCGCTGATGTCTCGACCGAGGGTAACGTTGGCATAGAAGGTGTCAGCCAGCACCACCGGATCCTGCTGCACCATCGCAATCCCCTGACGCAGCGCGCTGTGGCTTAAGGACGACAGCGGACGACCATCGATGCGAATCTCTCCCTGAGTTAACGGGTAGTAGCCCATCATCAGGCTGGCCAGGGTGCTTTTACCGCTCCCGGTATGGCCGACCAGCGCCACAAAGCTGCGCGACGGTATGTCGAGATTGATATCCTGCAACACCAGGCTATCGTCGCGGTAGGCAAAAGAGAGATGCTCGATAGTAATCGAGCCGCTGCGCAACGGTTCGCTATCGTCGCCCCACGCCTGACGCGGTTTGTCCATCAGTTCGAAAACGCGCTCGCCCGCGACGACCGCCTGCTGCAGCATTGATTGCTGGGTCGTCAGTTCGATCAGCGGCTCGTTTAGTCGTCCAAGATAGCTAATAAAAGCGTACAGAACCCCAACCTCAATCGTTCCGCTGCTGCTGAAACCAAACAGCATCAACAGACCGCAGAGAATTAACGAAGAGAACAGGCTCAGCAGCGGGCGCAGCAGGAAACCATCAAGGCGCAGAGTTTGCATACGCGCCAGATAGTGCGCGTAGCTGGCCTCGCGCATCCGTTCGCCGAACCGCGCCTGCTGACGGAACTGCTGAATAACGCCCATTCCGTTAATCACTTCATTAAAACCGTCGTTGATATCCGCCAGCCACGCGCGAACCCGCCTGACGATGGGCGTACTGTAGCGTTGATAAATCATCATCACGATCAGTACTGCCGGGAAAATAGCAATAGCCACCAGCGCCATTCGCCAGTCAAGGCTGAACATCGCCACCAGCATCGCGCCAATCAAAGCCGCGCTACGCAGGACGGTAGCCACGACGGTCACATAGAGATCGCGAATCACTTCGGTATCGTTGGTCACCCGCGAGATGAGCTGCCCGACCGGCTGGGTATCAAACTCGCTGAGCGGCTGACGCAGGGCGGCGTCCATGACGTCGCTGCGCAGCTGTTGCACCACGCCCACCGCCGCGCGGTTAAACAGCAGCGCCTGGCAGTAATGCAGACCCGCGGCGAGGAGTTGCAGGCCGATGTAGGCTGCGGCCAGGCCGCAGACCAGCTTCAACGGCAGCGAGTTCTTCGCTACCATATTGTCGATAAAGTAGCTGATCAGTAGCGGGCCGCTCACCTCCGCCACCGCCGCGACCCACATGATAGCAACCGCTATCGTTAACGGTTTACGCCACGGAGAGCCGTAGGCCAGCAGGCGCTTTAATGTCGGCCAGAGTTCAGTAAAACTACGCACCGGCGACCTCCTCATCTTCCAGCGGAACATCATCCAGCGCCGCTTCCAGCTGCTGATAACGGTACATATCGCGATACCAGCCCGGCTGCGTCGCCAGCGCCTCATGACGACCGCGCTGGGCAACATGCCCATGCTGCATCACCAGAATTTCGCTGGCCTCGGTCAACGCCGACAGGCGATGAGCGCTGATAATTACCGTCCGCCCCTCACCCCACTGGCGCAGGTTGTGCAATATCTGATGCTCCGTTCGACCATCCACCGCCGACAGCGCATCATCCAGGATCAGGATCTCCGCCTCCAGCAGCAGCGCGCGGGCGATGGAAATACGCTGTTTTTGCCCCCCGGAAAGCATAACGCCGCGCTCGCCGACTTCGGTGTTATACCCCTGCGGCAGGCGCAGGATATCCTCATGCACGCTGGCGAGCCGGGCAACGCGTTCGATTTGCTCCTGCGTGGCGTCCGGTTTACCGAGAGCAATATTGCTGGCGACGGTATCGGAGAACAGGAACGGCGTCTGATTGACTACCGCCAGCCTGGCGCGCCAGCTATCCAGCTGCAGTCGGGTCAGGGGAACGTCGTGGAAGCGAATATCGCCTTCAGTCACGTCAAAATGACGCTGAATCAGCGCCAGAATGGTGCTCTTGCCGGAGCCGGTTGGGCCGCAAATTCCCAGCATTTGCCCGGGCTGGAGCGTAAAGTTAACTTTTTCCAGCGAGGCCTTGTTCGCCTGCGGATAGATAAACTCGCGCACGGCGACGCTAAGCGTACCGCGCCCTTCCGGCGTCGGCTCGCTGCCGTCGTTCACTACCGGCGCCTCCTCCAGCATGGTGCGAATGCGCGCGTAGGCCGCGCTGCCGCGCTCCACGATGTTAAACATCCATGCCAGAGCCAGCATTGGCCAGATCATCAGGCCGAGGTACATCACAAAGCTGGTGAGCTGACCCAGGGTCAGGCTGCCCTGGATCACCATCCAGCTGCCGCCGCCGATGGCCAGCAGGTTAGCGGTCCCGATAGCGATATAAATCGTCGGATCGAAGCGAGCATCAATGCGCGCCACGCGCATATTTTTCGCCCCGGTATCCGCAGCGTCGGCAGCAAACTGCGCCGACTGTCGGTCTTCAAGACCAAAAGCTTTGATCATGCGAATGCTGGTCAGGCTCTCCTGGGTGCGGTCATTGAGGCTGGAGAAGGCCGCCTGAGCGACGCGAAAACGCTCGTGTAATGCATCGCCGTTACGCTTAATCGCCAGCGCCATCAGCGGCATCGGCAGCAGCGCCAGCAGAGTGAGCTGCCAGCTGATTTGCGTCGACATCACAATCAGCACCGCGCAGCCCATCACCAGTGAATCCACCAGCGTCAGCACCCCCTCACCGGCGGCGAACACCACCCGATCCACGTCGTTGGTTGCGCGAGCGATGAGATCGCCGGTACGGTGGCGCAGGTAAAAGGCCGGATGCTGGCGGCTGAGCTGGCGATAGAAATCCTCACGTAGCTCGACGGCCAGCTGATACGATGCGCCGAACAACAGCACGCGCCAGACATAGCGCAGCAGATAGACCATCACCGCAATAACGACCAGCAGGCCAATCCACATCCACACCTTTTCCGCGGTGTAATGTTGTTTTGTTACGCCGTCAACCACGATGCCCACCACTTTCGGCGGCACCAGTTGCAGGATGGCAATAATAATCAGCAGAGCAATAGCGCCGAGGTAACGGCGCCACTCCCGGCGGAAATACCAGCTAAGTTGGGCAAATAATCGCAAGCAGTTAAATCCTGAGTGTGTAATTCGTAGCGGCTGATGCCGTTAATCAATAGGCAAGGCTGTAGTGTATTTTATCTGTTCCATGGCAAAACTCGAAGTGACATCCGAGAGTCCCGGCACGCTGTTAACCAGACGTTTATAAAAATCATCATAGTTCTTCATATCCGCCACCTGGACCCGCAGCAGATAGTCATACTCGCCGGCCATACGCCAGAAGCCGAGGACTTCCGCCATCTGCGAGACCTCGCTGACAAAGCGGCAATACCAGTCGCTACTGTGGTGCTGAGTCTTAATCAGTACAAACGCCGTCAGCCCAAGCCCGACCTTTTCCGCATCCAGCAGCGCGACGCGCCCGCGAAGAATACCTTCGTCTTCCAGCCGCTTCAGCCGCTTCCAGCAGGGCGTGGTGGTCAGATTAACGGCATCGGCCAATGCCTGCAAAGAGAGGGTGCAGTCGGTTTGCAGTAAAGAAAGCAGCTTACGATCAATTTTATCTAACATTGGGCGCCTCAGGAGAAAAATTTACTCCTTTTATTGTAATTGAAAGGCTAAATGGCAACAATTTTTCCTTCGATTTCCGCTAAGCTGGGCACAAAATGACAAACAGGAATTTGAGATGAACAGCGCCTGGGTAAAACACGCGATTAGTGAAATTAATGCCGATTATCAGCGTTCCGCCGACACGCACCTTATACGTCTGGCGCTGCCGGCGTTCCCTGGGATCCAACTCTATCTGAAGGATGAAAGCACCCATCCAACCGGTAGCCTGAAGCATCGCCTGGCCCGCTCGCTGTTTCTGTATGGCTTGTGCAACGGCTGGATTAAAGAAGGAACGACGATTATCGAATCCTCTTCCGGTTCGACCGCCGTCTCTGAAGCTTACTTCGCTCGTCTCTTAGGCCTGCCGTTTATCGCCGTGATGCCTTCCTGTACGGCAAAGCGTAAAATTGAACAAATTGAGTTTTACGGCGGTCGCTGCCATTTCGTCGACAGCGCCTGTGAAATCTATGCCGCCTCCGAAACGCTGGCGCGCGAGCTGAACGGTCATTATATGGATCAGTTTACCTTTGCCGAACGGGCTACCGACTGGCGAGGGAATAATAATATCGCCGACAGTATCTTCCGTCAGATGAGCCATGAGCCGCATCCGCAGCCGTCGTATATTGTGATGAGCGCGGGCACCGGCGGTACCTCTGCGACTATCGGACGCTATATTCGCAGTCAGGGTTACGATACGCAGCTGCTGGTGGTTGATCCGCAAAACTCCGTGTTTTTGGACTACTGGCAAAGCCGCGATGCCAGCCTGCGCAGCCCGGTCGGCAGTAAAATTGAGGGCATTGGCCGGCCGCGCGTCGAACCATCGTTTATTCCCGACGTGGTCGATGAGATGCTGCGGGTACCGGATGCCGCCAGCGTCGCCACCGCGCTATGGCTGGAAACGCTGCTTGGGCGCAAGGTCGGCGCCTCAACCGGCACCAACATGTGGGGCGTACTGCAGCTGGCCGTACGGATGCGCGAAGAGGGACGCACCGGCTCTATCGTCACGCTGCTGTGCGACAGCGGCGAACGTTATCTGGAAAGCTACTACAACCCGCAGTGGGTGGCGGCCAATATCGGCGACGTCTCTCCCTGGCAGGCGCAAATTGCGCAAATGCTGCAGGCAAAATAAAAAAAGCCAGATATCACAGGATATCCGGCTTGCTGGCAGGGTCTCTTTATTCGGGGGAATAAGGAAGATCAGGATAATCCAGCCAATGAGTCAAAAAATGGGAAACGGCCTGATGACGGCAGTCGCCAATAACCGGTAGATGCGGAAGTTCAAATTTCAGCTGATCCATCGCGTTGCCCATGATCACGCCGTGCCCGACGCTGCCAAGCATTTCCCGATCGTTCATGGCGTCGCCGAACGCCATGCAATCCTGCAACGTCAGGCCCAGATGCTGGCTTAATACCGCCAGCGCCGCGCCTTTGTTACAGCCCCCGGGCAAAACTTCCAGACAATCCATCGCTGAAAAACAGAGATCCGCTCGGCCGCCGAGCGCTTCACTTAGTTGCAGCCTTAGCCGCCGGAGATCGTCATGATCGCCGCAGAAGCAGATTTTGGTGACCTGATGCGCCGGCATTCGCTTTGGATCGTATAGCTGATAGCGAAAGCCGCTAAAGACGTGCGCTTGCAGAATTTCTGGAATCTCCTGCCCGGTATACCAGCCGCCGTCGTTGAAAAAATGCATACTCGCCGCGGTATCCCAGGCGCTATGCAGCACCTCTTCCGCCACATCAGGGGCCAGATCGCGACGATACAGCTCTTCACCTTCCAGGGAGTGAATGCGCGTCCCGTTGCCGGTAATTAAAAACGCATCCAGAGAGAACTCGCCGATAACGTGGCGCATCTCCAGAGCATGACGGCCGGTAGCAAATGTCAGAGTGATGTCGCGATCGCGCAGGCGTTTTAGCGTCGAAAGCGTTTTTTCTCCCAGACGATGGTCAGGCATCAGTAGCGTACCGTCCATATCGAATGCAGCCAGTCTGGCCATGTCCTGTTCCCCCTATCGTGGTGGATTTTGCTTGTGTTGCAGTATTGCCTGAGATATACGGAAGTAATAGTGAATAGATAAATTTTATTGTTCCGGGTTTATCATCTACCGCAGGACTAAACAGCGATGAGGCTATTAAACCGTCTGCATCAGTATCAGCGACTCTGGCTACCCTCTTCCGGCGAGCCGCAGCAGGTGACCGTCGGCGAGCTGGCCGAGCGCTGCTTTTGCAGCGAACGACATATCCGTACCCTGCTGCGCCAGGCGCAAGAATCCGGCTGGCTAAGCTGGAAGGCCAGCTCCGGTCGCGGAAAGCGCGGGCTACTCCAGTTTTACAAAGCGCCGGAAACGCTGCGCAATGAAATGATGGAGCAGGCTCTAAATAAAGGACAGCAGCAGAATGCCCTCGAACTGGCGCAGCTGGCGCCTGTAGAGCTTAAAGCGCTGCTTTCCCCCTTTCTCGGCGGCCAATGGCAGAACGATACGCCTACCCTGCGTATTCCTTATTACCGTCCGCTGGAGCCGCTGCGCCCGGGTTTTATGCCGGGACGCGCGGAGCAGCACCTGGCAGGGGAGATATTTTCCGGCCTGACCCGTTTCGATGCGCAAAGTACCTGCCCGATAGGCGATTTAGCCCATCACTGGGAGGTGTCGCCTGACGGTCTGCGCTGGCACTTTTATATTCGTTCCACCCTGTTCTGGCATAACGGCGATCCGATAAAAACCTCACAGCTGCAGCAGCGCCTTCTGATGCTGTTGCAGCTCCCCGCGCTGCGTACGCTGTTCGCCAGTATCAGCGAGATTAGCGTCACCCACTCTCAGTGCCTGACTATCACCCTGCACCGCGCCGATTACTGGCTGCCGTTCCGCCTTGCCAGCTACTGCAGCGTGCTGGCGCATCCGGACGATCCGGCGATCGGCAGCGGGCCATTTCGCCTGAAACTATTTACTCAGGAACTGGTGCGGCTGGAAAACCATCAGCGTTATCATCTCACCCATCCGCTGCTGCAGGCCGTTGAATTCTGGATCACGCCGCAGCTGTTCGAACAGGATCTGGGCACCAGCTGTCGTCATCCGGTACAGATAACCATTGGCGACCCTGATGAGCTGACCAGACTGCGCCAGGTCAGCAATAGCATTAGCCTTGGATTTTGCTATCTGACGCTGCGTCAGAGCCCCCACCTGAATAAAGCGCAGGCCCAAAGACTGGTTTCGCTGATTCATCGCTCCGGTCTGTTAGAAACGCTGCCGCTGGATGAAGACCTGATCGCGCCGAGCAACGAAGTATTGCCGGGATGGACTATTCCGCAGTGGCCAGAAAATGGTGATACACCGCTGCCCGAACGGCTAACTCTGCTCTATCACCTTCCCGTAGAGCTACACGCCATGGCGGAGCGCCTTCGGCAACGGCTGGCAGAACTCGGCTGCGAGCTGACGATAATTTTTCATGACGCGAAAAACTGGGATGGTTGCCAGCAGTTTGCGAAGGCGGACCTGATGATGGGCGATCGCCTGATTGGCGAAGCGCCGGTTTATGCGCTGGAGCAGTGGCTACGCTGCGATGCCCTGTGGCCTAATTTGTTGACCGGGGCGCAATATGCGCATCTTCAGGCAACGCTGGATGCCGTTCAGGTATTACCGGACGAACGCAGCCGCAGCGAAGCTTTGCGCAACGTCTTTAACACACTGATGGACGATGCCATCATGACGCCGCTGTTTAATTATAATTATCGCATCAGCGCACCGCCTGGCGTCAACGGGCTGCGCCTGAACGCGCGAGGCTGGTTTGATTTCGCCAGCGCCTGGCTACCGGCTTCGACGCTGTGACGGGGCTGGTGGTCATCTTCATCAGGCGCTACCATATGCGCTTCACTTCGATTGTCAGGAATTACCATGAAACGCGCCGTAGTTGTCTTCAGTGGAGGACAAGATTCGACGACCTGCCTGGTGCAGGCTCTGCAACAGTATGATGAAGTGCATTGCGTCACTTTTGATTATGGCCAACGTCATCGCGCGGAGATTGACGTTGCTCGCGAACTGGCGCTAAAGCTGGGCGCCGTTGCCCACAAAGTCCTTGATGTCACGCTGCTTAACGAACTGGCGGTCAGCAGCCTGACCCGCGATAGCATTCCGGTTCCGGATTATGAACCGGACGCCAGCGGCATCCCCAACACTTTCGTGCCCGGTCGCAACATTCTGTTCTTAACCCTGACGGCCATTTACGCGTATCAGGTTAAAGCGGAAGCTATCATCACCGGCGTTTGCGAGACCGACTTTTCGGGCTACCCGGACTGCCGCGATGAGTTCGTCAAAGCGCTGCACCAGGCCGTCAGCCTGGGAATGGCGAAAGATATTCGCTTTGAGACGCCGCTGATGTGGCTGAATAAAGCCGAGACGTGGGCACTGGCCGATTATTGGGGCCAGTTGGACCTGGTACGCCATGAAACCCTGACTTGCTATAACGGCATTAAAGGCGACGGCTGCGGGCAGTGCGCCGCCTGTAACCTCCGCGCCAACGGGCTGCGCCAGTATCTGGGCGATAAGGTTGGGGTGATGGCGGTCATGAAGCAGAAAACAGGACTGCAGTAGCCGGTTATTTCCCGGCTGCGTGGCGGGATCGCAGGCGGCTCACGATGCATAGCCCGGTCTGATACGCAGCAGCGCCTTCGGGGATAGTTCTGCCCCTTTCTGTGCGCTTGCTCCCGGGGGCGGCGCGATGCGCCTGCCCGGGCTACCGGATCGCAGGCGGTTGTGGAGAAGTAGCCCGGACAGGTGCGCAGCACCGCCTCCGGGACAGACTCCTACAGTTGCCTACCGGGAAGGCTCCAGTTGCTCCAGCTTTTCGCGCAGTTCGCCCTCAAGCGGCAGCGCTTTCTGCGTTTTTAGATCAATGCAGACAAAAGTGATAAGCGCATCGGCGACCACCTCGCCGTTAGGGTTAAGGGTAACCACCTGGCTTAAGGTCCCGCTTTTTCCGTTCAGCTTTTCCAGCTTACTGGTAACGGTGAGAACGTCGCCTAACACCGCGGGCCGACGATAGTTGATGTTTATATTCACCACCACAAAGGCGATGTTGCGAGCGGTCATCCAGTGAAAGGCCGGGCTGCTTTCCAGGCCATCCCAGCGCGCCTCTTCGAGAAACTCCAGATACCGCGCGTTATTGACATGCTGATAGACGTCGAGATGATAGCCGCGAACTTTGATTTGTGTCTGCATAGCGCAAATGCCTTATCTTTAATTGTTGTTTTGAGGTCAGAGGTCACACCACTGGTGTGACCTCTTCAGTCTGGCAAATAATAACGACTGTGCAAACTTGCGAAGAAAATTTACAGCTTCAAATGTGACAGATTTCTCTCTACCAGCGAATTGCCCATCCCCGGCACCTGCTTAAGATCGTCAACGGTTTTAAATGGCCCATATTCTTCACGATAGCTGACAATAGCCTGCGCCTTCTTCAGGCCAACGCCGTTCAGCCCCTTCGCCAGTTCTTCGGCGCTGGCGTTATTGATACTCACCCTGGTGCCTTCGCTATCGGGCGCGTTCAACGCATCAGGTGCCTTTGCCTGCGGCGTCTGCACGCTCTCCTTTGTTGCCGGCGATGTCTTCCCGCTGGAAGGCGCGGCAAAAGCGCCCTGACTTCCTGCTGCGCAAACCAGTACGGCGACGGTAAGAAGCGTTTTCAATCCTCGTTTCATGCTGTTATCTCCTTGTTTGTAGACAGCAAGGTCACGATAGCGATGAGGGAAAAAGAGTACAAAAGGCAAAATGCAGAAGTGGAAAAGGCCGCGAAAGCGGCCTTTGATAATTGCATCACGTTACTTGCTTTTGCGAAGCAGCACGTAATTATTGTTGCTGATCGATAATGTCGCCGAGCTTAATTTTCGCCGCTTTACGCAGGTTACTCATCAGCGCTTCGAAGGCGATCTGTGCGTTATTCTGGGTGATGCCCTGAATCATCGCCTTTTTCTGCTCTTCCGGCATCGTACCCGCTTTCACTTCATCCAGCGCCAGCAGTACTACATTACCCTGCATGTCCGTGCCCACGCCGTAGCTGGGCTTACCCGCCTGCGGCAGCGGTAGCGCAAAGACAGACTGGATCAGCGCTTCCTGACCGGTACGCGACAGCGTCTGCGGCGCTCCGAAGCTCAGGCCCGCCGCTTTCATCGCTTCATCGCCTTTACCCTCTTTCAGGGCCGTCAGCAGCTTATCGGCATCCAGCTTCGCCTGCTGCTCCGCTTTGTTGTGCTTAACAA
Source organism: Klebsiella sp. CN_Kp100 (assembly GCF_040065315.1). Classification (NCBI taxonomy): domain Bacteria; kingdom Pseudomonadati; phylum Pseudomonadota; class Gammaproteobacteria; order Enterobacterales; family Enterobacteriaceae; genus Klebsiella; species Klebsiella sp. CN_Kp100. The sequence goes on along the minus strand of NZ_JBEAIJ010000038.1, from coordinate 60,364 downwards.
TATCGTTCACCTGCGCTTTCACCTCCGCCAGCGGTTTGACCGCCTCCGGTTTATGCTCGCTGATGCGCAGAACAAACGCGCGATCGCCGTCGACGGTGATGATATCGGAGTTGCTGCCCGGCGTACCGTTTTCGCCAACCAGACCGCCGTTGAAGATAGCGTCAGAAACCGGTTTGAAATTCAGCTCCTGCGGCAGGTTATCGCGACCAAACCAGCCGGTTTCAACCACTTTCAGACCGGCAACCTGAGCCGCGCCAGCCAGGGATTCGTTATCGTTGCTCGCCGCGTCGCTGACTTTTTGCTGCAGCGCATAGTAAGCATCCAGAGCTTTCTCCTGCTTCACTTTCGCCGCGATATCATTACGAACGTCAGCCAGCGGTTTTACCTGAGCGGGCTGAACGTCATCCAGACGCGCCACCAGGAAACCGACGGAAGATTTAATTACGCCTGAAAGCTGGCCTTTTTCTTTCAGACCGGCCTCTTTCAGCTCCGGCACGGTAGCCGCATCTTCCAGCCAGCCCATATCACCACCGTTGCGGGCAGAGATGATATCGGTTGATTTTTCTTTGGCCAGCGCAGCGAAATCAGCGCCTTTTTTCAGTTCATCAAGCACCGCCTGAGCATCCGCTTCGGTTTTGGTCTGGATGATGCTGTAGCGATTACGCTGCGGCTGAGTGAACTGATCCTGATGCTGGTCGTACCATGACTGAATTTCCTGGTCAGAGACGTTTTCCTGCATGCTCGCAGCATCCATCTTGATGTAGCTGACGCGGAACTGCTCAGGCGCCATAAAACGCGCCTGGTTCTGCTGGTAAAACGCGTTGATTTCATCGTCGGTGGCGGTTTGCTTCGCCGCCAGCGCATTTACGTCAATCGTCGCTTCACGGACGACGCGCTGTTGCGACACCAGCGCCGCCAGCTGGTCGGATTCGCCCGGCAGCATAAAATCGGTACCGGCAACGGCGTTAATCAGTTGCTGAGTCGTCAGCTGATTACGTAATGCCTGAGCGTACTGGTCCGTCGTCATCCCCATTTGATTAACGATACGGCTGAAGCGCTCGTTATCAAATTTGCCATCCGCCTGGAAAGCCTGGGTCTTGAAGATAGCCTGCTTGACCTGGTCGTCGCTGATATTAAGGCCCAGTTCACGGGCGTACTGATCGAGCAGCGCCTCGTCAATCAGACGGTTCAACACCTGCTGACGCATGGTCTTCATGTAATTTTCATTGGCCGCCAGTTCAGAAAACTGATCGCCAAGCTGCTGCTGCATGCGGTTACGCTCGCTGGCAACGGCATTTTCAAACTGTGCGCGACCAATCTCCTGGTCATTAACTTTTGCGGCATAGTTGTTTCCACCGCCAATCAGGTAACCACTCACCCCGGTCAAAATGAACGAGACGATAATGATACCGAAAATAATCTTGAGCACGACGCTGTTGGCGGCCGTGCGTAGGTTGTCCATCATGGTGTAACAACGCTCCGCTGTAGATGACTTTTGCTCGCGCAGCATAGCATGTGATGGCCGCCGCGCGTGAGGACGTATTTTGACAAGAAAACGGGGTGATTGTCAGCCCACAAGTGCGTATAAAGTCACATTAAGTCTCATTCTGGCAAATAAAAAAGGCACATCTTGCGATGCGCCCTTGTACTTCGTCACAGACCCCAGTGGGGAAGTCGATCAGTTTACCGCGTCTTTCAGCGCTTTACCTGCACGGAAACCCGGTACTTTAGCAGCAGCGATGGTGATTTCTTTGCCTGTTTGCGGATTGCGACCGGTACGGGCAGCGCGCTCTTTAACAGCAAAAGTACCAAACCCTACCAGCGCAACGTCATCCCCAGCCTGCAGAGATTCAGTAACAGAAGCGATTAAAGCATCTAACGCACGTCCAGCTGCGGCTTTAGAAATGTCCGCACCGGCAGCAATTTTGTCAATCAGTTGAGATTTATTCACTGTTCTCTTCCTCTCTTTATAATTTATATCGCACCAGAATCCTTCGTGGCGCGACCGCGCAGCAGTTATATCAGGACTGTCATGCCCTTACAACAGAGTTGTAATTGACCCCCCTGCCAGCGATCTAAGTTAGCTACACAAAAAAAGGCTGGCAAGTACGAATTTACTTACCAGCCCTATTTTTCTTAGCGCTATTTGCGCGAAATCACTATTTTGCCGTGACGACTTCCATACCAAACGGCTCGTTCTGCAGTGCAAGTGCCAGAACTTCCTCGATTCGTTTCACCGGATGGATATCTAAATCGGCGATAACGTTATCTGGAATTTCTTCAAGGTCACGTTTATTTTCATCAGGAATCAGAACAGTCTTAATGCCGCCACGGTGTGCAGCCAACAGTTTTTCCTTCAGACCACCGATTGGCAAAACCTGACCGCGGAGGGTGATTTCCCCGGTCATCGCCACATCGGCGCGCACCGGATTACCCGTCAGGCAGGAAACCAGTGCGGTACACATCGCAATACCGGCGCTTGGGCCATCTTTCGGCGTTGCGCCTTCCGGTACGTGCACGTGGATATCGCGTTTTTCATAAAAGTCTGAGTTAATACCCAGCTTATCCGCACGCGAACGCACCACGGTCAGCGCAGCCTGGATAGATTCCTGCATAACCTCACCCAGTGAACCGGTATAGGTCAGCTTGCCTTTACCCGGAACGCAGGCGGTTTCAATGGTCAGCAGATCGCCGCCCACTTCCGTCCACGCCAGGCCAGTCACCTGACCCACGCGATTTTCACTATCCGCACGGCCATAGTCGTAGCGCTGCACGCCCAGGAAGTCATGCAGGTTGTCGCCGTTAATCTCAATATGCTTCAGCGACTTATCCAGCAACAGCTGTTTGACCGCTTTACGACACAGTTTCGAGATTTCGCGCTCCAGACCACGCACGCCCGCTTCACGAGTGTAGTAACGGATAATGCCGATAATCGCGCTGTCATCAACCGTCAGCTCACCTTTTTTGAGCGCATTACGCTCTATCTGTTTTGACAGCAAATGGCGTTTGGCGATGTTCAGCTTCTCATCTTCGGTGTAGCCGGAGAGGCGAATCACTTCCATACGATCCAGCAGCGGCGCCGGAATATTCATGGAGTTAGAGGTCGCGACGAACATCACGTCGCTGAGATCGTAATCCACTTCCAGATAATGGTCGTTGAAAGCCACGTTCTGTTCCGGATCCAACACCTCCAGCAGCGCCGATGCCGGATCGCCCCGCATGTCCGAAGACATTTTGTCGATCTCATCCAGTAAGAACAGCGGGTTTTTAACGCCCACTTTGGCCATTTTCTGGATCAGTTTGCCCGGCATTGAGCCAATGTAGGTACGGCGGTGACCGCGGATTTCCGCTTCGTCACGCACGCCGCCCAGCGCCATACGCACGTACTTACGTCCGGTTGCTTTGGCGATAGATTGACCCAGCGAGGTTTTACCAACCCCCGGAGGCCCAACCAGGCACAGGATTGGCCCTTTGAGCTTGTTAACACGGCTCTGCACCGCGAGGTACTCAAGGATGCGATCCTTCACGCGCTCCAGACCGTAGTGATCGGTGTCGAGGATCTCCTGAGCCTGACGCAGGTCTTTTTTAACCTTGCTGCGGGCGTTCCACGGTACCTGCACCATCCAGTCAATGTAGCCGCGAACGACGGTTGCTTCCGCCGACATCGGGGACATCATTTTCAGTTTTTGCAGTTCCGCTTCGGTTTTCTCTTTTGCCTCTTTCGGCATTTTCGCCGCGTCGATCTTACGCTTCAGCGCTTCGTTCTCGTCAGGGGCGTCGTCCATCTCGCCGAGCTCTTTTTGAATGGCTTTCATTTGCTCATTCAGGTAGTACTCGCGCTGAGATTTCTCCATCTGCTTTTTCACGCGGTTGCGAATACGCTTCTCAACCTGCAGCAGATCGATTTCTGATTCCATCATCGCCATCAGATATTCCAGACGTTCGTTAACGTCGGACATCTCCAGCACGGACTGTTTGTCCGCCAGCTTCAGCGGCATATGGGCTGCGATGGTATCCGCCAGGCGCGCCGGATCGTCGATGCTATTCAGCGACGTCAGCACTTCCGGTGGGATTTTTTTGTTCAGCTTGATGTAGCCTTCAAACTGGCTGATAGCGGTACGAACCAGCACTTCCTGCTCGCGTTCGTCAATCGCCGGCGATTCAAGATATTCAGCTTTCGCCGAAAAATGCTCGCCGTTATCAGATAGCGCAGAGATGCGCGCGCGCTGCAAACCTTCGACCAGCACTTTGACAGTACCGTCCGGTAGCTTCAGCATTTGCAAAATAGACGCCACGGTCCCGACGGTGAAAAGATCGTTTACACCCGGCTCATCCGTCGAGGCTTCTTTCTGCGCAACCAGCATGATTTTTTTATCATGATCCATGGCTGCTTCGAGACAACGGATAGATTTTTCCCGCCCTACAAACAGGGGTATGACCATGTGCGGATAAACCACCACATCGCGCAACGGCAATACGGGGATTTCAATGCGTTCAGAACGCTCAGGATTCATAGAGCTCTCTCTTAGTTTAAAGTCCGCCAGGTAGCCGACGACGCAACTCAACGACGCGTCGCCGTTAATATGTAAACCAGTATATGGGGATGTATTCCATACATTCAACGGCGGGAATGCAGGAAAAATAAAAGGGGAGATAAAATCCCCCCTTTTTGTTAACTGCTTGAGCAAATTGGTTAATTATTCACCAGATGCCTGCTGCGCTTCCGGTTTGCCGTAAATCAGCAGCGGCTTGCTCTGACCATCGATAACCGAGGCGTCGATGACCACTTTTTCCACATCTTCCATTGACGGAAGATCGTACATGGTATCGAGCAGCGCGGCTTCAACGATAGAACGCAGGCCGCGAGCGCCGGTTTTACGCGCCATCGCTTTCTTAGCGATAGCATCCAGCGCTTCGTCGCGGAACTCCAGCTCAGCGCCTTCGAGGCTGAACAGCGCCTGATACTGCTTGGTCAGGGCGTTTTTCGGCTCTTTGAGGATCTGAATCAGCGCTTCTTCGCTCAGCTCGCTCAGGGTCGCCACCACCGGCAGACGCCCGATGAACTCAGGAATCAGACCAAACTTAATCAGATCTTCCGGTTCAACCTGAGACAACAGCTCGCCTTCGCTGGCCTTGTCGGATTTAGCCTTAACCGTCGCGCCGAAACCGATACCAGAACCGGTTTCAACACGGTGAGAAATGACCTTATCCAGTCCTGCAAAGGCGCCGCCGCAGATGAACAGGATCTTAGAGGTATCAACCTGCAGGAACTCCTGCTGCGGATGCTTACGCCCGCCCTGCGGCGGAACCGCGGCAACGGTGCCTTCAATAAGCTTCAACAGCGCTTGCTGCACGCCTTCGCCGGAGACATCGCGGGTGATCGACGGGTTATCCGATTTACGGGAAATTTTGTCGATTTCATCAATGTAGACGATACCGCGCTGGGCTTTCTGTACGTCGTAGTCGCACTTCTGCAGCAGCTTCTGGATGATGTTTTCAACGTCTTCACCCACGTAACCGGCTTCGGTCAGAGTGGTGGCATCCGCCATGGTGAAAGGCACATCCAGCAGGCGCGCCAGCGTTTCCGCCAGCAGCGTTTTACCGGAACCGGTCGGTCCGATCAGCAGAATGTTGCTTTTACCCAACTCTACGCCGTTGCTGGTGTCGCCATTGCGCAGACGTTTGTAGTGATTGTATACCGCCACCGCCAGCACTTTTTTCGCCGGCTCCTGGCCGATAACGTAATCGTCCAGATGGTGGCGAATTTCGTGCGGAGTCGGCAGCGCGCTGCGCTCGCGATGCGGCGCGACTTCTTTAATTTCTTCGCGAATGATGTCGTTACATAAATCAACGCATTCGTCGCAGATATACACGGATGGCCCGGCGATTAGCTTACGCACTTCATGCTGGCTTTTGCCGCAAAAAGAGCAGTACAACAGTTTGCCCGAACCATCTTTGCGTTTATCTGTCATGAGTCCAAACCTCTTATTAAGTTCTTTGTGCCGCACACGACGACGCAAATGCCATTCTCAGGCGCAAACCGCTATGAAGCGTTGTGCCGCCCTCTTACAACCAAGTATAGCGGCACCCTTGCGCCAGGGGCATCAATTACGATGAGTCAAAATGGAGTCGACGAGGCCGTATTCCACTGCTTCTGAGGCAGACAGGAAGCGATCGCGCTCGGTGTCACGCTCGATCTGCTCAAGAGATTGACCCGTATGATGTGCCATCAGTTCATTCATGCGACCTTTCACCTTCAGGATTTCGCGGGCGTGGATTTCGATATCCGTCGCCTGGCCCTGGTAGCCGCCCAGCGGCTGGTGAATCATCACGCGTGAGTTCGGCAGGCAGAAACGCTTGCCTTTCGCCCCGGCGGTGAGCAGGAATGCGCCCATAGAGGCCGCCTGGCCCATACAAATGGTGCTCACGTCTGGTTTAATGAACTGCATGGTGTCATAGATAGACATCCCGGCGGTAATCACGCCGCCCGGAGAGTTAATGTACAGATAGATATCTTTTTCCGGGTTTTCCGCTTCCAGAAACAGCATCTGCGCCACGATCAGGTTAGCCATGTGATCTTCTACCTGGCCGGTCAGAAAAATGACGCGCTCCTTGAGCAGACGGGAGTAAATATCAAATGAACGTTCGCCGCGTGAGGTCTGTTCAATGACCATCGGCACCAGGGCCATATGGGGTGCAAAGTTGTCTCGTTCGCCACTGTATGACATTTCCGTCTCCTGGATTAATTTGAAAAAAACCGCTGCACTGATTGTAACCTTACGGACGGATTATCAGCCAGAATTTCTGCTGTCGGGCAGAAGTGCATAGATGCACGCTTCATTACGGCGCATGATTATGCCAATGCAGTTACGTCTCCCGGTTATGGGGATGACGTCGCCATAATTCAAGCATAACAATCTTTTGCCGTAACGCTATCACTGAAATCGCCTTTTCGCACTCATCCTAAGGCTATCATTGCAATAAAAAAACCCGCAGCCTTTCGGCAACGGGTTTTTACTCAAACCTTAAACCTTGAGGCGAAATTACGCCTGCTGGTTCATCAGTTCGCTGAAGGAAGTGGCTTTTTCAGACACTTTAGCTTTCGCCAGCACGGCTTCAACGGCCTGCTCTTCCAGCGCAACGTTGCGCATGTTGTCCATCAGCTCTTTGTTCTTGCTGTAGAACTCGACCACTTCTTTCGGATCTTCGTAAGCGGAAGCCATCTCTTCGATCAGACCTTTTACGCGATCTTCGTCAGCTTTCAGCTCGTTGGTACGAATCACTTCGCCCAGCAGCAGACCAACAACAACGCGGCGTTTAGCCTGCTCTTCGAACAGCTCACGCGGCAGTTCCAGAGCCTGTTTCTCGTTACCGCCAAAACGCTGAGCAGCCTGACGACGCAGAACGTCGATTTCGCTGTCGATCAGTGCAGCCGGTACGTCGATATCGTTAGCTTTTACCAGGCCTTCGATAGCCTGAGACTTAACGCGGTTACGCACGGCGCCTTTCAGCTCGCGCTCCATGTTTTTACGCACTTCAGCGCGCAGACCGGCTACGGAACCATCTTCAACGCCGAAACGTTTGATGAACTCTTCAGTCAGTTCTGGCAGTTCACGTTCTTCAACTTTTTTCAGGTTGATAACGAACTTCGCCGCTTTACCTTTCAGGTTTTCAGCGTGGTACTCTTCCGGGAAGGTCACGTCGATGGTGAACTCTTCGCCAGCTTTGTGGCCTTTGATACCCTCTTCAAAACCCGGGATCATGCGGCCCTGGCCCATCGCCAGGACGAAGTCAGAGGCTTTGCCGCCTTCGAACTCTTCGCCGTCAACGGAACCAGTGAAGTCAACGGTAACGCGGTCTTCAGCATCAACTGCGCCGTCTTTTTCTTTCCAGTTAGCCTGCTGCTTGCGCAGAGTATCCAGCATGGTATCAACATCGGCGTCGGTCACTTCAACAACCGGTTTTTCAACTTCGATCGCTTCCAGACCCTGCAGCTCAACTTCCGGATAAACTTCGAACTCTACCGCGTAGGTGAAATCTTCACCCAGCTTGTATTCGCCCGGAACATAGTTCGGCGCGCCGGCCGGATTAATTTTTTCTTTGATGATCGCGTCAACGAAGTTGCGGCTCATCAGATCACCCAGCACGTCCTGGCGAACAGATGCGCCATAACGCTGAGCAACTACATTCATCGGCACTTTGCCTTTACGGAAGCCGTCAATGCGAACTTTTTTCGCTACGTTGACCAGCTCGCTTTTGACAGCATTCTCGATGCTGTCAGCGGCGATAGTAATCGTTACACGGCGCCCAAGGCCCTGAGTGGTTTCAACTGAAACTTGCATCTTGTTACCTCAAAAAAATCACAGTGCTCGGTCAACTCTGGAAGCGCGAACTGGTTGCTTCGCAGAACCGGGATGCCCTCTTCAAATCAGAAACACATTCCCTGTCGTCAGAATCATCCCGAAGACATTCATAATAAAAGACGCGGCATTATAGCGGCATCACTTTTGTGAGTCGAGAACGGTTGTCGCCCACTGCTGCGGCTTTTTTCACATTTCCCGAGCAAATTTGCCTGCCAAAATGCGCGCATCGCACAATTTTCAGGCAAAACAAAACGGCCCGCAGGCCGTTTTCTCATAAATCTCCACGCAACATACTGGAAAAGCTCCAGCGGTTGCAAATGTGATTTCTACGCGATACTTCCAGCTCCGCGACAAGGAGGAGAAGCAAAGACGGTATCCTGTAGCCCTTCCCACTCTTTGATTGTGTAGGTATGCAACGCCAGAGCGTGCACGGTGCTTGATAGTTCCTCAGTCAACGTTCCGTAAATCATACGGTGACGATTAAGAAAACGCTCGCCAAGGAAGCGATCGCTTACCAACACCACTTTAAAATGACTTTCAGAGCCCGCAGGAACGTTGTGGCGATAGCTTTCATCCACGACTTCAAGATACACCGGGTCGAACGCTGCCCTAAGTTTTGCTTCGATCTGTTCACGTATCATCATGAATTTTCTCCTCCGACAACGCTGTATTGCCGCCATTCCCTTTAAATGTTAGCCGCTTTTACCGCTTCCATTGGGCGAAAACAACAAAAAATTAGCATTCCTCTGATATTTTGCGGCAAAAGTATCAGGTTTACTGATTCTGTCTCGCTGAAGCCCCGTCCGGATGGCGATAACCGATATGGCAAGGCCAGAAAACGCACAAGACGATGAATTTACATGCGTTGCCACTTCCCCTTGCCGTTGGCGATGTTATGATGGCGGGAATTTTCCTCATTACCACTCCACCATGCGTTGAGACCCTGAACATGTTTAAGAAAATTCTCTTTCCTTTGGTCGCGCTGTTTATGCTGGCCGGATGCGCCACTCCGCCGACCACTATTGAGGTATCGCCGAAAATCACGCTGCCGCAGCAGGATCCGAGCCTGATGGGCGTGACCGTCAGCATTAACGGCGCCGATCAGCGTCCGGATCAGGCGCTGGCGAAAGTCACCCGTGATAATCAGCAGGTTACGCTAACCGCCTCCCGCGACCTGCGTTTCTTGCTGCAGGAAGTGCTCGAGAAGCAGATGACCTCGCGTGGCTACATGATTGGTCCAAACGGCGCGGTTGACCTGCAAATCATCGTCAACAAACTGTACGCCGACGTTTCTCAAGGCAACGTACGCTACAACATTGCGACCAAAGCGGATATTGCGATTATCGCGACCGCCGCCAACGGCAATAAGATGACGAAAAACTACCGTGCCAGCTACTCTGTTGAAGGCGCCTTCCAGGCCTCGAACAAAAATATCGCCGATGCGGTAAACAGCGTCATGACCGATACCATCGCCGACATGGCGCAGGACACCAGCATTCACGATTTCATCAAGCAAAACGCGCGTTAATTTGAGTTGCAGACCCGGCCTCGCGTCGGGTCTGCACGATATGCTATGTCCAATCATTATTTACGCATTTTCACGCAGCCAAAATCAGCTATCCTGCTGATTCTCGGTTTCGCCTCTGGATTACCGCTAGCCCTGACCTCCGGCACGCTACAGGCGTGGATGACCGTTGAAAACATCGATCTCAAAACCATCGGTTTTTTCTCGCTCGTCGGGCAGGCCTACGTCTTTAAATTCCTCTGGTCGCCGGTAATGGACCGCTATACGCCGCCGTTTCTTGGTCGTCGACGCGGCTGGCTGCTGGCGACCCAGATCCTGCTACTTATTGCCATTGCGGCGATGGGATTCCTTGAACCTTCCACGCAACTACGCTGGATGGCGGCGCTGGCGGTCGTTATCGCCTTTTGCTCCGCCTCGCAGGATATCGTGTTTGACGCGTGGAAGACCGACGTGCTGGCCGCTGAAGAGCGAGGCACCGGGGCGGCAATCAGCGTGCTGGGCTATCGTCTGGGGATGCTGGTTTCCGGCGGGCTGGCGCTATGGCTGGCCGATCGCTGGCTGGGATGGCAGGGAATGTACTGGCTGATGGCCGCACTGCTAATCCCCTGCATTATTGCTACTCTGCTGGCCCCGGAACCCAGCGACGTCATTCCGGTGCCGAAGACGCTGGAGCAGGCCGTCGCCGCACCGCTGCGCGACTTCTTCGGCCGCAATAATGCCTGGCTTATTCTCTTGCTTATCGTCCTTTATAAGCTTGGCGACGCGTTTGCCATGAGTCTGACCACCACCTTCCTGATTCGCGGCGTCGGTTTTGATGCGGGCGAAGTGGGCATGGTCAATAAAACGCTCGGCCTGTTCGCCACGATTGTCGGTGCGCTTTATGGCGGCGTGCTTATGCAGCGCCTGACGCTTTTCCGCGCGCTGCTGATTTTCGGCCTGCTGCAGGGGGTATCCAACGCCGGGTATTGGCTGCTCTCAATTACCGATAAACACCTTTTCTCCATGGCGACGGCGGTGTTTTTCGAAAACCTGTGCGGCGGAATGGGCACGGCGGCATTCGTTGCGCTGCTGATGACGCTGTGCAATAAGTCATTTTCAGCCACCCAGTTCGCTTTGCTCTCAGCGCTCTCCGCCGTTGGGCGCGTATATGTGGGGCCTATCGCCGGCTGGTTTGTCGAAGCTCACGGATGGCCTGCTTTCTATCTCTTTTCCGTTGTTGCTGCGGTTCCGGGGATTTTGCTGCTGTTAATTTGTCGCCGTACGCTTGAACATACTCAACGTTCGGAGAGCTTTATGCCGCGCACGCTTTTTCCTCAGGCCTACGGGCTGGCATTAGTTATTCTGGCGATTGGCTGCCTGATACTGGCGATATGGCTACTGCTGCTGGTCCTCAACGCGCTGGATTACACCACCTTTTCCTTCCTCGCGGGCCTGCTTGAGGTTGCCGTTCTTACCGCCGTTGCGGGTATTTTGCTCGGCGCGTTCCTTGACTACCTCGCATTGCGCAAAACAGAGTTGATTTAAATCAGCGCAAGAACGTAAATGGACGTTGTAATTACTAAACGTAATTATAACGTCTTATTAACGATTTTATATTCAATGTACCTGATTTGTTGTTTTGTGCGTTTTAGATTTCTGGAAATTATTGACAATTTTTATGCGAATCTATAAATAATTTAACCGATTCAGCTCAGCTGGTTTTATTTTCGGCTTTTATGATGTCTGTAATTTGATAATTAATTGTTAATTATTTGTGTTGTTTTGCAGGTGGTTATGCTCATTCTCTTATAAACCCTTTCGTTCTTATCCCTTTCGTTATCAATCCCACGGAAATCAAGGTTTGCAAGCTATAATGTCACACTCCGTAACATATGTGACAAGGCAAGCAGAAGCCGCTAACATAGAACAGACACAGCTCCAACTATGTTTACAGTAATGCAACCTTCCCGTAAAATGCCCGTACACTTTAAGCGCCACCAGATTCCGTGGAATTGAGGTCGTTCAATGAGACTTAGGAAATACAATAAAAGTTTGGGATGGATGTCATTAATCGCAGGCACTTTATTACTCAGTGGTTGTGATTCTGCACTCCTCGACCCAAAAGGACAGATTGGACTGGAGCAACGCTCTCTGATTCTGACGGCCTTTGGCCTGATGATGATCGTCGTTATTCCAGCCGTCTTGATGGCAGTAGGATTTGCCTGGAAGTATCGTGCGAGCAATAAAGATGCGAAGTATAGCCCGAACTGGTCACACTCCAACAAAGTTGAAGCTGTGGTCTGGACGGTTCCTATTCTGATCATCCTGTTCCTGGCCGTTCTGACCTGGAAAACAACTCACGCATTAGAGCCGAGCAAACCGCTTGCTCACGATGAAAAACCTATCACCATCGAAGTCGTTTCGATGGACTGGAAATGGTTCTTCATCTATCCGGAACAAGGCATTGCTACCGTCAACGAAATCGCCTTCCCGGCGAACGTACCGGTACACTTCAAAGTGACCTCCAACTCCGTGATGAACTCGTTCTTTATCCCACGTTTAGGTAGCCAGATTTACGCAATGGCCGGGATGCAGACTCAGCTGCACCTCATCGCGAACGAACCTGGTACTTACGACGGTATCTCCGCCAGCTATAGCGGCCCGGGCTTCTCAGGAATGAAGTTCAAAGCTATCGCCACGCCGGATCGTGCAACCTTCGATCAGTGGGTAGCGAAAGCCAAACAGTCTGCGAACGCTATGGACTCCATGGAAACGTTCGACAAACTGGCTGCGCCTAGCGAATACAACAAAGTGGAATACTTCTCTAACGTGAAACCTGATTTGTTTAAAGATGTGGTGAACAAATTTATGTCTCACGGTAAGAGCATGGATATGACCCAACCCGAGGGCGAGCATGCAGCGCACGAAGGAATGGAAGGCATGGACATGAGCCACGCGGAAACCGCTCACTAAGGGGCCGAGGAAGAAAACGATGTTCGGAAAACTTACACTGGATGCAGTGCCCTACCATGAACCCATTATTGTGGTTACGGTGGCTGCAATTATCATTGGGGGGCTGGCGCTTCTGGCTGCCATCACTTACTTCGGTAAGTGGTCCTACCTTTGGAACGAGTGGCTGACTTCGGTTGACCACAAACGTCTCGGTATCATGTACGTTATCGTAGCAATCGTCATGTTGCTGCGTGGCTTTGCTGACGCCGTTATGATGCGTAGCCAGCAGGTGCTGGCCTCAGCTGGGGAAGCAGGCTTCCTGCCGCCTCATCACTACGATCAGATCTTTACCGCCCACGGCGTTATCATGATCTTCTTCGTAGCGATGCCGTTTGTTATCGGTCTGATGAACCTGGTGGTTCCGCTTCAGCTCGGTGCGCGCGACGTTGCCTTCCCATTCCTTAACAACCTGAGCTTCTGGTTCACCGTTGTGGGCGTGATTCTGGTTAACCTTTCTCTGGGCGTCGGTGAATTCGCGCAGACCGGTTGGCTGGCCTATCCGCCGCTATCGGGAATCGAGTACAGTCCAGGCGTCGGGGTCGATTACTGGATCTGGGCTCTCCAGCTATCCGGTATTGGTACAACGTTAACTGGTATTAACTTCTTTGTTACGATTATCAAGATGCGTGCCCCTGGCATGACCATGTTCAAGATGCCGGTATTTAGCTGGGCATCTCTGTGCGCCAACATCCTGATTATCGCCTCTTTCCCAATTCTGACCGTCACCGTCGCGCTGCTGACCCTGGACCGCTACCTGGGCACCCATTTCTTTACCAACGATATGGGTGGCAACATGATGATGTACATCAACCTGATTTGGGCCTGGGGTCACCCGGAAGTGTACATTCTGGTTCTGCCAGTATTCGGCGTCTTCTCCGAAATCGCCGCAACCTTCTCGCGTAAGCGTCTGTTTGGCTACACCTCGCTGGTATGGGCAACAGTATGTATTACCGTTCTGTCGTTCATCGTTTGGCTGCACCACTTCTTTACTATGGGTGCGGGCGCGAACGTAAACGCCTTCTTCGGTATTACGACCATGATCATCGCTATCCCGACCGGGGTTAAGATCTTCAACTGGCTGTTCACCATGTACCAGGGCCGCATCGTCTTCAACTCAGCAATGCTGTGGACGATTGGCTTTATCGTGACCTTCTCCGTAGGCGGTATGACCGGCGTTCTGCTGGCGGTACCGGGCGCAGACTTCGTGCTGCACAACAGCCTGTTCCTGATCGCGCACTTCCATAACGTCATCATCGGTGGCGTGGTGTTCGGTTGCTTCGCAGGTCTGACCTACTGGTGGCCGAAAGCCTTTGGCTTCACGCTGAACGAAACCTGGGGCAAACGCGCTTTCTGGTTCTGGATCATCGGTTTCTTCGTGGCGTTTATGCCGCTGTACGTGCTGGGCTTCATGGGTATGACCCGTCGCCTGAGCCAGCAGATTGACCCACAGTTCCATCCGATGCTGGTTGTTGCAGCCTGCGGTGCGGCGCTGATCGCCTGCGGTATCCTCTGCCAGCTGATTCAGTTCTACGTGTCTATCCGCGATCGCGAGCAGAACCGCGACCTCACCGGTGACCCATGGGGCGGCCGTACGCTGGAGTGGGCAACCTCTTCTCCTCCGCCGTTCTACAACTTCGCTATCGTTCCTGTCGTTCACGAGCGTGACGCGTTCTGGGAAATGAAAGAAAAAGGCGAAGCGTATAAGAAACCGGCTGGCTATGAAGAGATTCATATGCCGAAAAACAGCGGCGCGGGCATTGTCATTGCAGCTTTCGCAACGTTGTTTGGTTTCGCAATGATCTGGCATATCTGGTGGCTGGCGATTGCAAGCTTCGTCGGCATCCTGGCGACCTGGATCATTAAGAGCTTTGACGAGGACGTGGATTACTACGTGCCGGTTGCAGTAGTCGAAAAACTGGAAAATCAGCATTTCGATGAGATTAACAAAGCAGGGCTGAAAAATGGCAACTGATACTCTTGCGCATAACGCCCACGCGCACGAACACGGGCACCATGATACAGGACCGATGAAGGTATTCGGTTTCTGGATCTACCTGATGAGCGACTGCATTATCTTCGCCACTCTGTTCGCTACCTATGCCGTTCTGGTGAACGGCACGGCGGGCGGTCCGACCGGTAAAGATATTTTTGAACTGCCGTTCGTTCTGGTTGAAACCGCGCTGCTGCTGTTCAGCTCCATCACCTACGGCATGGCGGCTATCGCCATGTACAAAAACAACAAGAGCCAGGTCGTTTCCTGGCTCGCGCTGACCTTCCTCTTCGGGGCAGGATTCATCGCGATGGAGCTCTATGAATTCCATCATCTGATTGTTGAAGGTATGGGTCCGGATCGCAGCGGCTTCCTGTCAGCGTTCTTCGCGCTGGTCGGCACCCACGGTCTGCACGTGACTTCAGGTCTGATCTGGATGGCGGTGCTGATGGTTCAGGTTTCCCGTCGTGGGCTGACCAGCACTAACCGCACCCGTATTATGTGCCTGAGCCTGTTCTGGCACTTCCTGGACGTCGTGTGGATCTGCGTGTTCTCTGTTGTTTATCTGATGGGGGCGATGTAATGAGTCATTCTACCGATCATAGCGGCGCTTCTCACGGCAGCGTGAAGAGCTACATGACAGGATTTATTCTGTCGATCATTCTGACGGTTATCCCGTTTGCAATGGTGATGAGTGGCTCCGCATCGCATGCGGCAATTCTGGGAACCATCCTGGTTACTGCAGTTGTGCAGATTGTGGTGCACCTCGTGTACTTCCTGCATATGAACAGTAAATCGGACGAAGGTTGGAACCTGACCGCATTTATCTTCACCGTAATCATCATTGCTATCGTAGTCGTTGGCTCCATCTGGATTATGTGGAACCTGAACTACAACATGATGATGCACTAAGAGCGGCGAGTATGTTTAAGCAATACCTGCAAGTAACGAAACCAGGCATCATTTTTGGCAACCTGATCTCCGTGATTGGCGGTTTCCTGCTGGCCTCCAAAGGCCACATCGACTATCCGCTATTTCTCTGGACGCTCCTCGGAGTATCCCTGGTGGTCGCCTCGGGTTGTGTTTTCAACAACTATATCGACCGTGATATCGATCGTAAGATGGAACGGACGAAAAACCGGGTGCTGGTCAAAGGGCTGATCTCGCCAGAAGCTTCGCTGGTATACGCCACCGTGCTGGGTATTGCTGGCTTCATGCTCCTGTGGTTTGGCGCTAATCCTCTGGCCTGCTGGCTGGGGGTGATGGGGTTCGTGGTTTATGTCGGCGTTTACAGCCTGTACATGAAGCGCCACTCCGTCTACGGCACGTTGATTGGTTCTCTCTCCGGCGCTGCGCCGCCGGTGATTGGCTACTGTGCGGTTACCGGTGATTTTGACAGCGGTGCCGCGATTCTGCTGGCGATTTTCAGCCTGTGGCAGATGCCCCACTCTTACGCTATCGCGATCTTCCGCTTTAAGGATTATCAGGCAGCGAATATTCCGGTTCTGCCGGTAGTGAAAGGCATTTCAGTCGCCAAAAATCATATTACCGTTTACATCATCGCCTTCACCGTGGCTACGCTGATGCTCTCTCTGGGCGGCTACGCCGGATATAAATATCTGGTTGTCGCTGCGGCCGTGAGCGTCTGGTGGCTCGGTATGGCGCTGCGCGGCTATAAAGTGGCGGATGATAAAGTCTGGGCGCGTAAGCTGTTCGTCTTTTCGATTGTCGCCATTACCGCGCTGTCGGTGATGATGTCCGTTGACTTTATGGTGCCGGATTCACATAGCCTGCTGGCTTACGTCAGTTAATATCGCTTAATGGCGTATCGTTCGATACGCCATTATTTTCACCTTACTCTTTCTTAATCACTCTTCTATTTCTAACGTTCTGACTAACTCAGGTGAAGGTTTGTACCGCGTCAAGCTGCACAAGGCCCGGCGTAAATAGAGTCGTTCAATAAACCCCGCGATCCGCTGGCGAAACGCAGCCGATCCGTTTAATCCACGAATGTAGATAAATTACGTGCGGACTCAATATAAGTCCTGCGCCCCTGTTGTCTGGCTTCATACTCGCTTCAGAATAGCCGCTACTATATTCATAATTTGAAATGAACTGGTTTATCTTCGTCTCTATTCCTACTGATTTAAATTGATATAAAAATTCAACAATTCACACGCCAGGATAGCTAGCCTGCCGTAATTCGGCAATGGTAGTCTTGCGCCGTGGGTACGAGACTCACTAATAAAAATTTATTCAATTAAACAAGGATATACCAATGAAAGAATTAACTATTGGCGAAATGGAATCTATTTCTGGCGGTTTTAATCTGGTCGATTTTGCGACAAGCATTACCAGCCTGGTTGTCAACGCCGGTAGCGGCTTTAGCGATTTTATCACCACCGCTGGCGCCACCATCGCCAACGCCATCATTAACGGTACCGTTGAGCTCGGCAAATTCCTGACCGGCGCATCTGACTGGAGCGAATATCTCTCCGCAAGCCATGCAGGCTTGAATGATGCCCTAAGCGCCCTTTCCAACAGCTGGTCCTCTTTCGCTGGTGAGATGGCAGCAGACTGGGGTGCCTTCTCTAAGAACCTGACCGCTTAAGTCAGTCTCAAACGATCTTAAGGCAGGGTTAGCCCTGCCTTTTTATCTGCGCGGTATTATGACGCCTCCCCTTCCGTTGCATCAGTCCATGGATATTATCTCACCCCACCAGCATCGCCTGGGCGCTATAGAGTAAATCCAGATGATCGCGACACAGCGCCTCCAGCGAGGTTCTCGACTGATGGCTGGTTAAGCTCAGCGCCCCCCAGTAGAGCCCTTCCCTGTCGGATAGCGGCACCGCCAGCACCAGCATGCCAATTTCAAACTCCTGCTCAATCGCGGCATAGCCCTGCCGACGCACCTGAGCGATCTTTTCCATTAAAGCCGCTACGTCCGTTACCGTATAGGGCGTGCGCTGTTCGCGACGGATCCGCTGCAAAACGGTTTCACATTCATCTTCCGCTAACGAAGCCAGCCAGAGCCGCCCCCCGGCGGTACAGTAAATCGGCACCCTTTCTCCCAGACGCACTGAAGTCGAGTTAAACGGCGTATGCTTGCTGCGGGCAATATAAACCAGCTCATCGTCATCAATCACACCTACCGAAGCATGCTCTTCCGTTCGGCTGGCGATGTACTCCACGATCGGTCGCACCATCCGCGGAAACTGCGCCGAATCCACATACGCCTGCCCCAGCCTTAACGCTTTGGGCGTCAGCCAGTAGTGACGTCCGTCGGTCTGCAGATAGCGCTCATGCAGCAGCGTGAGGAAAAAACGGCGTGCGGCGCTAGGCGTCAGACCGCTCATTTTCGCCGCCTGCGGCACCGTGAGACGCGGAAACTCTTTCGAAAATAGCTGGATCAGCGCCAGCCCCTTTTGCAGGCCGACGATTAGATCGCGGGAATGAATCTGGTTTTGCATAGCTGTTCACACTTTCGCAACAATATGATCGGTTTAGCGCGATTATCGCAGTGGTGGTGCGATTAACAACCAGTATGGCCGAATTCTGCGTTGTCGCTCTCAGCTTCCGCTGAAATACTTTAACAACATTCATTTAACAAAATGAGGTTGGAAATGGTCAGTGGATTCACTCAGGTCGTCGCCGTTATCGGCCACCCGATTACCCAGGTTAAATCGCCGGAGAACTTCAACCGCTACTTTGCCGAACGACAGATGGATAGTGTCATGATCCCGGTGGATATCGCTCCGCATGCCGTTGCTGATTATCTCAATACGCTACGCGGCTGGCACAACATGAGCGGCGTGCTGGTTACCGTTCCGCATAAACAGCGTGCCGCTGCCCTGGTTGATGAGTTAACGCCGCGAGCCCGACACCTGAATGCCGTCAATGTCATCCGTAAGCTGGCCGATGGCCGTTTGCAAGGCGATATGCTGGATGGCGTCGGCTTCCAGCTTGCCGCAGAGGCGCATGGATTTAATGCCGCGGGTAAAAAGGCGCTGCTCTCCGGCTGCGGCGGCGTCGGCAGCGCAATTGCCTGGGGATTATGCGAAGCGGGCATCCTTCAGCTGGCCCTGCATGACCAGAATCCCGCTGCCCTTCAGCAACTGCATAACCGACTGGCAGCCCATTTTCCCCACGTTCAGCTCAGCGACCTGCCCGCTACCCTTACTGGTCTGGATTTAGTGGTGAATGGCTCTCCAGCGGGAATGACCGGTTTCGCTTCTTTACCGCTGCCGCAGGCGCTGCTGGAAACCCTTCCCGCAGCAACGCATGTCGCTGACGTGGTAACCGCGCCGATCGTCACCCCGCTTCTGGCCTTCGCCCGCGATCGCGGCTGCACTATCCAGACCGGGCCGGAGATGGCGCTGGCGCAGATGAAACTCATGGGGCAGTTCATTGGCGCCATTCCGCAGGAACAAGGAGCGGCAGCATGAAAAGCTGGGATGTCATCGTTATCGGCAGCGGCGCAGCAGGCTTTGCCGCGGCGGTGACCGCCTGCTGTAAAGGACTGTCGGTGCTGATGCTGGAAAAAGCCCCGCAGTTTGGCGGCACCTCCGCCATTTCCGGCGGCGCGGTATGGATCCACGATAGCGATCAGGCGCGAACAATGACTACAGACGATAGTCAGCAGGCAATCAAAACCTATCTGCGGACCATCATCGGCGAGCCCAACTATCGTCAGGATCTGATCGAAGCTTTTATCTCTTCGGGACGCGAGGCGCTGGCGTTTCTTGAAAAAGAGGGGGCGGTGAAATATAGCCTGCGTCCGCTTTCTCCGGATTATTACCCGGATGAACCCGGTGCCGTCGACGTCGGCCGGGCGCTGGAGGTGGTGGAGTTTGACGGGCGCAAGCTGGGCGAACATTTCTGCGATCTCCGTTCTCCTCCGCCGGGGATGCTGCTATTTGGCGGAATGATGGTTAATCGGGTCGATATCCAGCACTTTCTCGATCTGCGCCGCTCCCTGCGCTCTATCACCCACTGCGGCAAGCTGCTGCTGCGCTACGGCCGCGATCGGCTCAAATACCCTCGAGGAACACGACTGGCGATGGGTAACGCGCTGATAGCGCGCATGGCGACGCTCGCCTTTCGCAAAGGAATGCAGCTCAGGCTCAACGTGAATGTGCTTTCGCTAAGCGAACGCAATGGCGAAATAACCGGTGTGGAAATCGAGAACGATGGGCAGCCACAGCTCCTTGAAGCCCGCTGCGGCGTGGTGCTGGCGGCGGGAGGTTTTGCCGCAGGCAAACTGGCTGAACGCTATCGCCCTGCTACTCGCGAGCACTACACCATGTCGCCCGCCGCCAACGACGGCGCCGCGCTGCGCCTTGCCGCCGCGGTCAATGCCCGCGAAGGCGCCGATCTGCCGTCTAACTTTTTCTGGGCGCCGGTCTCGGTTTTACGGCGTCCCGACGGCACGCAAGAGCGCTTCCCTCACCTGGTCATCGACCGCGCGAAACCCGGCATCATTGCCGTTAACCAGCGAGCGGTTCGCTTCGTGAATGAATCAAATTCTTATCACCATTTCGCCAGCGCCATGCAAAGCCGGGCAGAAAACGCCCCCTGCTTCCTGATTTGTGACGCTCTGGCCATGAAGCGCTATGGCCTGGGCCTTGCGCGCCCTGCTCCGGTGAATAACGACGCGCTGGTGAAGGCGGGCTATCTGCACCAGGCCGAAACGCTGGCGGAACTGGCGCAACAGCTCGGGCTGGACCCGCAGACGTTGGCAGAAACGGTGGCACGCTATAACCGCGATGCCGCCCAGGGCCACGACCCGGAGTTCGCCAAAGGCGGCAACAGCTATAACCGCGCGATGGGCGATCCCGGCCATCGGCCAAACGCCTGTAACGCTCCGCTGACCAGCCCGCCGTTTTACGCCATTACCCTCTATACCGGCGATCTCGGCACCTCGCGCGGCCTGGTCACTACCGCCAATGCTCAGGTCATTAACCAGCAGGGGAGCCCCATTAAAGGGCTCTATGCCGTCGGTAACGATATGGATTCGATTATGGCAGGCACCTATCCCGGTCCAGGCATTACTCTCGGCCCGGCGCTCACCTTCGGCTATCTCTCAGCCAGCCATATGGCGCAACAACACACACTCTCAACAGGAGAAAATTATGATCTATGAAAAACGTACCTACACCATTAATCCGCTGAAAATGGCCGACTGGCTGGCGTTATATAAAAGCGATGCTTACGCCGTACAAACCGAACATCTCGGCAAACTCATCGGCTTTTTCTTTACTGAAATTGGGGTGGTTAATCAGGTGGTGCATATCTGGGCCTATGAAAGCCTGGACGATCGCCTGGTGCGTCGGGCGCGCATGGCGCAGGACGAACGCTGGCTGACGTTTTCACGCAAGAACCGCGAACTGGCCGCCGTTGAGCGCCTGGAGTCGGTTCTTCTGCGCCCTACTGATTTTTCACCGCTGCAATAAGGAGTCGGTTATGAGCGGGCAGATGAACGTGGATGTTCTGGTGGTCGGCTCCGGCGCGGCGGGGCTCTCCGCCGCCGTCACTGCCGCCATTGGCGGCGCCAGCGTGCTGGTTGCGGAGAAAGAGTCGGTGATTGGCGGCACCAGCGCCTGGTCCGGCGGCTGGCTGTGGATCCCGCATAATCCGCTGGCGCGTGAAGAGGGGATTAAGGAAGAGCCCAACGCACCGCTGGTTTATTTGCAGCATGAAATGAACGGTGAACCGGCCGATGCGCGCCTGCTTGCCTACTTACGGCACGGACCGGAGATGATTGACTTTTTCCGCCGCCATACTGCCGTGCAGTTTCTTTCCGGCAGCAAAATGCCCGATTTTCATCATTCGCCGGGATCGGCCGCCGGAGGGCGCTCGGTCACGGCGCAGCCTTTCGATGGGCGGCTGCTCGGCGACTGGCTGCATCGCCTGCGCCCGCCTCTGGAGACTATCAGCCTCGCGGGGATGGGCATTGCCGGCGGCACGGATATGGCACACTTTTTCAACGCCACTCGCTCGCCGCGATCGGCGCTGTATGCCAGCCGTCGCCTGCTGCGCCACGGCTGGCAGCGACTGCGCGCCGGACGCGGACAGCATCTGGTTAACGGCAACGCTTTGGTTGCCCGGCTGCTGCGCTCGGCGCTGGATGCAGGAGTGACTTTTCAGCTTAATGCGCCGGTTGAACGGCTGCTCGCATCAGGAAACGGAGTAAAGGGCGCGATATTACGCAGCGACGACGGCCGGATAGAGGTTCGGGCCGGTGCGGTGATCCTCGCCTGCGGCGGCTTTCCTCACGACAGACAGCGCCTGGCCGAAAACGTGCCGCACGCCGCCAGCGGCTATGGCCACTTCTCCGCCGCGCCTCCGGGTAATCAGGGGGAGGGCATCCGCCTTGGCGAAACGGTCGGCGGCCAGTTTGATACCACGCTCAGGCATGCGATGGCCTGGGCGCCCGTTTCGCGCGTGACGCAGGCCAGCGGTCTGCAGCTGGTCTTCCCACATCTGGTTGAACGCGCCAAGCCCGGCTTTATTGCCGTACTGCCCAACGGTAAACGCTTTACCAATGAGGCTGATTCCTACCACGATTTTATCGCCGCGCTGCTGGAGGTCACGCCGCCTGGCGAAGCGCCACAGGCGTGGCTGATTGGCGATAGCCGTGCGCTTCGGCGCTATGGGTTAGGCCATGCCCGCCCTTTTCCTTTTGCCCCGGAGTCCTGGCGACGCACCGGCTATCTGTACGTCGGCGAGACGCTGGAAGCGCTGGCGAAAGCATGCGCTATCGATTCGCAGCAGCTGGCGAAAACGATCGCCCGTTTTAACGGTTTTGTAGACCTGGGGGAGGATAAGGATTATCAGCGCGGCGCGTCGGCATACAACCGCGCGCAGGGGGACGCCAGCCGTTCCCCTCACCCTACGCTTGGGAAACTCAGCCGCGCGCCTTTTTATGCGGTACGCATTCTGCCCGGTTCGCTGGGCTCCTTCAGCGGTTTACTTACCGATGAGAATGCGCGCGTTCTCAACGCGCAGCAGCAGCCGATTCAGGGCCTTTACGCCATCGGCAACGATATGTCGAGCGTGATGCGGGGATTCTATCCCAGCGGCGGTATCACGCTTGGTCCGGCCATGACCTTTGGCTACATGGTCGGTAAAAAACTGGCAGAAAACATTAATAAAGCAACGCAGTAAAGCATTTTACCAGGGACGGCAATACGCATAACAACAATCACCTGCAACTGTACTGGAGTCCTTTATGAACATGCGAACCCTGTCACTCGCCGCGCTTACCCTACTCGACGTCCCGCCACCGCAACAGGTGCGGATCGCGGCCCAAACCGGATTTACTCACGTCGGCCTGCGCCTGCTTCCCGCCACGGCGACCGACCCTGACTATGGCATGCTGGGCGATACTGCCGCTGTCCGCGATACCCTGGCAGCGCTGATAGAAACCGGTATTCGCGTCTCGGACGTTGAGATAGTCCGCCTGACGCCAGATTTTTCGCTGGACGCTCGTTTGCAGCTCTTTCTCCATACCGCCGCGCGTCTGGGCGCCAGACAGGTTTTAGTCGCCGGAAATGATGACAACCGCGCTCGCAGCGCGGAAAATCTGGCCCGGCTTGCCGAAGCTGGCCAGGAGTATGGTTTAACCATGAACCTGGAGCCCATGCCCTGGACACAGCTGCGCACCATCGCCGAAGCCCAGGCGCTTATCGCCGCCAGCGGCCGCCAGGATATCGGTATTTTGATCGACGCGATTCATTTCTGGCGCTCAGGCGAGTCGCTGTCTACGCTCGCCGCGCTGCCGAAAAACTGCCTCAACTATATGCAGCTTTGCGATGCCTCGCCGCAGATCCCAGCAGATGAACAGGAGCTGATTTACCAGGCCCGCGCCGCGCGTAAGGTGCCCGGCGAAGGCGGGCTCGATCTGCATGGACTGATGGCGGCGCTTCCGGCGACGCTGCCGGTTTCTATCGAGGTTCCGCTAAGCGGCGAACGCGGCGCGCTGCCGGCACTCACTCGCGCTCAGTTGCTGTTTAACGCCGCGCAGTCCTACCTGCGCCCTTGCGCATAAGGAGCATCCCATGACACAGACTCAACGCCTGGACGTCAGGGAGTTAATCAACGCCAATCCGCTCAGCCGCTTTCAAAAACTGGTGGTGTTTTTAGGCTTCTGCGTGATTGCGCTGGACGGCTTTGATATCGCCATCATGGGATTTATCGCCCCGACGCTGAAGCAGGAATGGGGAGTAAGCAACCATGAACTCGGTTTTGTCATCAGCGCCGCGCTGATAGGCCTTGCGCTGGGCGCTATATTCTCCGGGCCGCTCGCCGACTGGCTGGGGCGGAAAAAAATCATTATCAATAGCGTCTTCTTCTTCGGCTTCTGGACCATTGCCACCGCCCTTTCGCAAAACATCGAACAGATGGTGCTTTTTCGTTTTCTGACCGGGCTCGGATTAGGCGCTGCCATGCCGAATATCGGCACTCTGGTGTCGGAGTATGCGCCTGAGCGTCAGCGCTCGTTTCTGATTACGATTATTTTTTGCGGCTTCACCTTTGGCGCCGCGGCGGGAGGATTCTCCGCCTCATGGCTAATCCCGAAGTTTGGCTGGCACTCGCTGATGCTGCTCGGCGGCATCCTCCCGCTGCTGTTCGCGCCGCTCCTGATCTGGCTGTTACCGGAGTCGGTGCGTTTTCTGGTGGTTAAGCGCGCGCCAGCCCGACGTATTCGGCTGATTTTACAGCGCCTCTATCCGGGCCAAATCGCCGATGATGCTGAGTTCACTCTCCCAGCCCAGCCCGTGCAGGCAAATGCAATGCGCATCGTCCTCTCCCGCCAGTATCGCTTCGGTTCAATGATGCTCTGGCTGGTCTATTTTATGGGGCTCTTTCTGGTCTATCTTCTCGGTAGCTGGTTACCGACGCTGGTGAAAGAGGTGGGACTAACGGTTGGCCAGGCGGCGGTGATGACCGCAATGTACCAGGCGGGAGGAACCATTGGCTCGCTGTTTGCGGGCTGGCTGATGGACCGGATCAATCCGCATCGGGCGCTCGGAATGATTTACGCCGTTGGCGGCCTGTTTACGATGGCAATGGGATATGCAGCGGCAAGCTTTGCGCTCATCTGCCTGCTGGCGTTTATCAGCGGAGCCTGTTTAAACGGAGCCAATACCGGTATGAATGCGCTTTCCGCCCGCTACTATCCTACCGAAGCGCGGGCTACAGGTTCCAGCTGGATGCACGGCGTGGGCCGCATGGGCGCCATCCTCAGCGCTTTTGCCGGAGCTGAGATGCTGGCGCTGAATATTAGCTTCGAAAGCGTTTTTCTGCTCCTTGGCATCCCCGCCGCGATCACCGTCGCCGGGCTCGCGGCCAAAGGAATTTTCGCGGCTGATTCGGCGCCAAAATCCACCTCCTCCACCGCCGCGTTCGGCAATACCGGTTAAATGCGTTAATCAGTCGGGCATGCTGCACCATGCCCGACCACAAAAAAAGAAAAATTAATTTCAATATACATTAATAATGAAAAATAAAAATCTAATGCCTTATCGATTCACTTCACAAAATCAGCACTCAAAATCACAAATAGCATATACAAGATGAATCAATGGGCGTCAAAAAAGGCAGCAAATAACCTTATTAATCAGAATGACTTGATGATTCCCCGAGCCACATCGGACGCACAATCTTTTCTATTTTTCGATCCGCCTCTCATATATAGAAGTTAAATTTCATATAACCATTGAAACGAAACAAACATTTCCTTATGTTCTGGCTGACATCAGGATAAGGTAGTGCCGGTGGAACTGGCGCTGAGGTCCTTACTTGTCCCCCCGACAAAGGAATAGACCATGAGTGAACAGCAGATCCTTATTTCTCCCGTAGCATCACGCGGCGATAAGTTAACCTGGACAACCCGAATAGCCTATGGTGGAGGCGATACCGCCTGTAACGTCGTTTTCGGCATGATCGGCACAGTTTTAACGCTTTTCTATACGGATTATGTCGGCATTAGTATCGCCACGGTCGGTCTGGTAATGCTGATCTCACGTCTGTTTGACGGTGTTTCCGATGTCATTATGGGTCTGATGGTTGAGCGCACAAACTCTCGCTGGGGAAAATCACGCCCCTGGCTGCTGTGGATGAGCGTCCCCTACGCCGTATCGGCGATTCTGCTGTTTACCGTGCCCCAAACCACCGGAACGCTGCAGTTTCTCTACCTGCTGGTAGCCTATAACTTCTGTACCACCGTGTGCTACACCGCGATCAATCTCCCCTATGGCAGCCTCTCCGCGATGATGACCCGGACCTCCTGGGAAAGGGATATGCTTAGCATCACCCGCATGTCGATGTCGCCATTTGGCCGCATCCTCGCCGTAGCTTGTACGTTGCCGCTGGTGAAATATTTCGGCGACGATCAGGCAGCATGGATTAAAACCATGGCCATCTGGGCTTTTCTGGCGCTGTTGTTACTGCTGTTTTGCTTCTACAAATGTGAAGAAAAAGTGGTTATCAAAGCGCGGGAAAAGCAGGGAAACGTAGCGGTAAAAACGCAGCTTTCTGCCCTCTTCCGTAACCAGTACTTCTGGGCCAGCGCGATCCTCTGGACAGCCCAGAGCGTTTATTACACCGTGGTTGGTATCGCGCTACCTTACTACTGCCGCTACGTGCTAGGCGACGATACCTTCTACAGCTCCATTTTCGTGGCCGAAACCGCCTGCATCATTATTTTCACCTTCTTGAGTTCCGTCCCCATTCGAAAATACGGTAAACGCAATGTGGCCCTTTGCGGCATTGTGCTGGCGACCATAGGCCAGGTGCTGTTTATGTTTAATTCTGACGACTACCACTGGGCGCTGGCCAACGCCATTATTCGCGGTATCGGCTTCGCGCCGCTGAATGCCGTGCTATTCGGCTTCTGCGGCGACGCCGTCGAATATGGCCAGTGGAAAACGCGCGTCCGCCAGGAGGGAATGATCTTCTCTGCGGGGTCTGTCGGTACGAAGCTCGGCGCAGGCATTGCCGCCGCGGTTATCTCCGGCCTGTTAAGCCTCTCGGGCTACGTCAGTTCCAGCAGCGGATCCGGCGTTCAACCGCAAAGCGCTATCGACATGATTAATAACGTTTATCTCTACGGCTCATTCTTCCTGTGGATTGTGGTCATCATCACCCTGCTGTTTTATCGGCTGGATAAACAGTACCCACAGATTATGCAAGAGCTGAAAGAGCGCGAAGCGCGTGGAGAAATGTAAAGCCCGAAACCTGGCCCGCGCTCTCCGGGTGCGGGCTATCCAGAAGAACATCTGAAATCCGAAGTCTCTCTTTAGAGGAGTGCATCATCATGTTAAACGGCATGAAACCCTTATCTCGCTCCCTGCGCTGGGGAATGGTCGGCGGCGGCGGCACCAGCCAGATTGGCTACAGCCACCGCTGTGCAGCACTGCGCGACAATGTCTTTACCCTGCTGGCCGGCGCGCTCGATATTGATGCCGAACGCGGCCGTCAATTTGGCGAGCAACTCGGAATCGCCCCCGAGCGCTGCTACGCCGACTATCAAACGCTATTTGCAGAGGAAGCCAAACGCCCTGACGGCATTGAAGCCGTTTCGGTCACTACGCCGAACAATACCCATTTCGCGATCACCAAAGCAGCGCTGGAAGCGGGGCTGCACGTTATCTGTGAAAAACCGCTGTGCTTTACCGCCGCCGAGGCCCGCGAGCTGCTGGCGCTGAGCAAAAAGCAGAACAAAATAATCGGCGTTACCTACGGCTACGCCGGGCACCAGATGATTCAGCAGGCGCGGCAGATGATCGCGGAGGGTATGCTTGGGGAGATCCGCATTATCAATATGCAGTTTGCCCACGGTTTTCATAATGAAGCCGTTGAACTGCAGGCTGAATCTACCCGCTGGCGGGTAACGCCCAAATATGCCGGCCCTAGCTACGTGCTGGGGGATCTGGCGACTCACCCGCTATTTATTGCGGAAACCATGGTGCCAAATCTGAATATCACCCGGCTGATGTGCGCACGTCAGAGCTTCGTCAAATCGCGCGCGCCGCTGGAAGATAACGCCTTCGTGCTGATGGAATATAATAATGGTGCCGTCGGTTCACTGTGGACCAGCGCAGTCAACAGCGGCGCTATGCACTCACAAAAAGTCCGCGTCATTGGCGAGAAAGCCAGCCTTGAGTGGTGGGATGAGCGTCCAAATCAGCTCAGCTATGAGGTGCAGGGCGAACCCGCGCGCGTTCTTGAACGTGGAATGCCCTATTTAAGTCCGCAGGCGCTGGCAGACGACCGCATCGGCGGCGGCCACCCGGAAGGGCTGTTTGAGGCATGGGCTAACCTTTACCGCCGTTACGCCATCGCTATCGATGCAATGGATCGCCGTGACCAGGCGTTTCTGGATAACTTCTGGTATCCGGACGTCGAAGCCGGGCTCCACGGGGTCTACTGGGTTGAGCAATGCGTCAAATCCGCCGATGCAGGCGGCCAATGGGTTGATTTTAACTGCCAATAATCTCCGCTAGCCGGCGGAGCCCGCTCCGCTGGTTTCTTTTTGTCTACCGCCCTCACCTCATCGTGCAACACAGCAGTAATATCTGTTAAACAAACATCTATTTACGCTTCTGGCTCCCCCCACTACACTAGGCGCAGTTTTTAGATTGAGGTGGTAATGAACGATAACAAAATGACGCCAGGCGAACTGCGCGCAACCTGGGGTCTGGGGACCGTTTTCTCTCTGCGCATGCTCGGCATGTTTATGGTCCTGCCGGTTCTGACCACTTATGGCATGGCGCTCCAGGGCGCAAGTGAAGCCCTTATTGGACTGGCTATAGGTATCTATGGACTGGCGCAGGCAATATTCCAGGTTCCTTTTGGCCTCCTCTCCGATCGCATTGGCCGTAAACCGCTTATCGTCGGCGGCTTGTTAATCTTCGTTCTCGGCAGCATTATCGCCGCGCTTTCCGAATCGATCTGGGGCATTATTCTTGGCCGCGCGCTGCAAGGCTCCGGAGCGATTGCCGCAGCGGTAATGGCGCTGCTTTCCGATTTAACCCGCGAACAGAATCGCACTAAAGCCATGGCGTTTATCGGCGTCAGCTTTGGTATTACCTTCGCCATCGCCATGGTCCTCGGACCTATTATCACCCACCAGTTAGGCCTGCACGCCTTATTCTGGATGATTGCTGTCCTGGCGACGCTCGGGATTCTGCTTACGCTGTGGGTTGTGCCAAATAGCCATAATCACGTGCTTAACCGTGAATCTGGTATGGTGAAAGGCTGCTTTAGCAAAGTGCTTGCCGAGCCAAAACTACTGAAGCTCAATTTCGGCATTATGTGCCTGCATATTATGCTGATGTCCACCTTTGTTGCCCTGCCGGGTCAGCTGGAAGCTGCCGGTTTTCCCGCAGCTGAGCACTGGAAAATCTATCTGGTCACCATGCTGGTCTCTTTTGTTGCCGTGGTGCCGTTTATTATTTACGCCGAAGTAAAGCGCAAAATGAAGCGCGTTTTTCTGCTCTGCGTTGCCATTTTACTGATCGCCGAGATCGTACTTTGGGGAGCGGGAGGCTATTTCTGGGAACTGGTTGCCGGCGTTCAGCTATTTTTCCTCGCGTTTAACCTGCTCGAAGCGTTACTGCCTTCGTTAATCAGTAAAGAATCACCTGCCGGCTACAAAGGAACAGCGATGGGGATTTACTCTACCAGCCAGTTTCTTGGAGTCGCGATTGGCGGATCGCTAGGCGGCTGGGTAGACGGCTTTTTTGATTCACAAACCGTTTTCCTGCTTGGCGCCCTGTTGGCAATGCTATGGTTACTGGTGGCCAGCACCATGAGCGAACCGCCTTACGTTAGTAGCCTGCGGGTCGAGATCCCTGCCGACGTGGTGGCGGATGAGATGCTACAGCAACGGCTACAGGCTCAAGCAGGAGTTAAAGAGGTACTGGTAGTTAACAACGAACGTTCGGTGTATATCAAAATCGACAGTAAGGTGACTAACCGCTTTGAGATTGAGCAGGTGATTAAGCAGGGTGCAGTTCAGACCGTTCCCGCGTAAGGTGGTTAAGCAGCCAGGGACATGGTACGTGGCCGGTATGATGTCCCTGCTGCGTACTGGCGAAAGCTTGCGTGACGGTCTCCCCTCCCAATTATCTTCGCCGCTTTAAGCGTTGGTTTAGCGTTATCCCTCTCATCTTCTTTAAGCTAACGCTACGTTTCAAATCCCCACTTCACCTCCCCATAAGAGGGCTGAGCCCAGGCAGACAAGCAGAAAGCGCCATGAGATGCTTCGCAATAAACGCACCGGGAGGATAGCAGCGCCGCTCAGTCTCTGGGATTATCACCGTGCAGCTGTTCTGACCTGGTGATAAACTTCAAAACAGCTTCATTGAAATTGGTAAAGGGCAAACATGAGCTGCCTGAGGGATTATCTATATTAGAACGAAGAAAGCGACGGTGAATTATAGATAGCTTATTTTTCTGGATAGCAGTATAGGGCCATTCACATAAAACAATCTAACATCACTATGTGAATTCATAATACCCGCAGCATAAAATTTAAAAATTACGTTCTAAAAATGCCACATAGCCATTACTTTCAGTAAGAGAGATAAAAGATTGGTAGTAAACCCATAGCCATAAAATATAAAATCAATCAATTATAAAAAACGCAATTATTCGGAATTTTTATTAGAAGCACGAATTTATCATCACGTTAACTATTCATAATGAATTACCGGTTCATTTAAATATTCACTATTATCAAAACAAAGCCCTGGTTAATATTTACGAGGGTGTACTCAGCTTGCCCGCAACTAAGTAATTATAAATAGTAATAGCACAGGAATAAAAAATGAAAGAATTAACACAATATGAAATGGAAAATATCTCGGGTGCTGGCCTCTTTGACCTGCCTTGTGCCCTGGTTGATTTCACTATTCAATCCGCACTTGGACTGATGAAAGTCGGCTTTGATGGCTCCCTTACCATTGCCAAAACGGCGCTGGAAACCTCTCTGGATATGCTTAGCAACTTGCTGAGTGGCTCCCCATCCAGTATTGGTAGCATTCTGGCAGATCACCTGAATTCAATGATGTATGAAAAATCAGGTATCTGGTCAAACTTCGTCTATGATGCAGCGACGAACTGGGGCGACGTAGTTTCTTCGTTACAGAAATAAAAAACCAAGCCAGTCAGGGAACTGACTGGCTTTATCCATTCAACAATACATCTTTTCTGATTAATATTCACATATAATCTACATCCGCTCATTGAGGATTGTAAACAGCAATGCTGTCGTGCATATCTCCTTAGTAAGTTTTATTTCATTTTAACGTTCAATTCGATCGCAACGAAAATACATATCACATGCGACGATATAATCATTATGCCAATGCCAGTAAGCATGCAGATAGAAATAAAAAAATGAAGGCAGAGAGCAGGATAAAAAATAAAATTCAAAATAAACACTCAATCCCGAAAATGTCAAAATGACATTGAGCAATACAATCCAAATAAACTGAGTGATTAAAACCAGGAATAATCTAAGCCACATCGCTTTATTATAGAGCCATGGCCAGGGGATTGACTTTGATAGATGGAAGTCAAATTCCCTCAGGAACAATCGCCCAAGAAAAATGTAGCGTTTCGATGGACGGATGAAGATCATATCTAAAAACAAAACAATAACGCAAAGAATAAACATCGCTATCATTAATCTGGCTGAAAAAAAACCATCCGCCAAAGAAAAATCATCCTCATTTGCTAACGGGCTGACTATCAAGCTATTCATTAAAAAGGTGATAAAAAGATTAAAACCGACGTAATGATGTAGATTGCGCCAGACTACCTTTTGGGCAGTAAAATCCTTCATTCGCTTCACATAGCTATAACGTGCATATTTAAACGCCAGGTAAATAGCCAATGGCGAAATAATAGCAATACAAAGTAGTGCATGACCCGATGACATAAATGACAGGCAGCTCGTAATGAGAAGATAAAAGATCGCAAAGTATGAGAAGGTCACCACTGCCGGATGCCACAAAAACGCCTCATACGAGGATATAGCTTTCCCCTGAAAACAGGAAAAATCTATATGCTTCATGACACATTTATAACCCCAATAGTTTTTCAGCTCGTAAATAAAAGAAAAGACAATTAATGCCAGGATAACGCTCAGGCTAAATACATTACTCGGCAATAAGTTATAACCATTGTTTTTCCAGAAAAGGAAAAGTAAAAACATAGTTAAAAGATAAAGATAAATAATCACTCGTTTATCCTGGTAACGAGTAAATGTTAAATAGTCAGGGATCATAGCACCTCCATTACAAGCCAATCAGCTTTCTACAATGCACGACATTTTCTGGCGCGAAACGCCGGAAGTCATAAAGGAGTTGTCCTAAATAAGCTTTATTGCTGAACTCCAGAAAAGTTACCGACTGAGAATTCTGTAAATGAGCCGCAAGAGATTTTGTCCATTGCACCGTATGCGTCAGATGTAGAGCCAGATTTTCTTTGATCTGCTCAGGAAGGAATTCTGCTTGCCCGGTAACATTCATCAGCACGCTGTATTTAGGCGAACAAATATCGATTTTTTGCAAAAAATCGCGCATCATCTGAACACCATCGGCCATCAGACGCGTATGCCATGCGCCGCTAACCCCCAGTTTAACCGCCTCTAAACCGGCGCCATAAAGGATCTGTGAGATACGGCCCAGATCAGCAGTCGTGCCACCGATAACCTGCTGACGACAGCTGTTATCACAACTCACCTCGACAGGTATACCAGATGCGGAAATCATGTTAGTTAAGGTTTCAAAATCAGCGCCCTTAACCGCGAGCATAGCTCCTTTATGAATTTTACTTAAATCATTCATAATCTTTGAACGGGTATGTATCATCCTAAAAAGCGCCTCCAGGTTAAATGCACCCGCAGCGAAAAGCGCGCTGTACTCGCCAACGCTATGCCCGCAAGAACCCACGATTGGCAAATCAGGCATTTTTTCTAGACAGAGGCAATAGAGCGTCACGTTAATAGCCGTAACGGCAACTTGCTGAGCCGTTGTCTGGACCAGGTGACTCATCGGCCCGCGCTCGCATAAACGGCGAATATCAATTTGGGTAATATCGCTCGCGCAGTCCCAAATATTTTTTGTGACTGCATTCAGATCCCACAAATCAGACCCCATTCCAATAACAGGGTTACCTTGTCCTGCAAAGATAAGAGCGACAGAAGGTGTTGATAGCTGTGATACCATAAAATATCCTTATAAATAGTATTTAAAACCGACATAAATGCTTAGCGTTTCACCAAATAGCGCAAACTCTGATTCAGGACCTCCCAGGGAGCTGTATGCGCCGGCATATAACTCAAACGGCGCCCACTTACCTTGCAAGGGTTTAATAAAATGGGCCCCAAATAATACGCTGCCATCCGCTATATTTATCATTGCATAGGGTTGCAGGGTGGACTGGTCATGATTACGCAGACTAAAATAGGTATTAAAGTAATGTTTGGATAACAGCATGCCTTTATTTGAAGTGTTACCAATCTCTGAGGCCATAAGATACTTATAGCTATCAAACGCCCGGTCTAAAAAATCGTAGCCAGTCCTGTATCCCATCAAGCGAATGAAATCAATCTGCTCCTGCCAGGCCTTTTTCGAATATCCCTCACTCTGAAAATAGTATTCTAAGCCGAATACGCTAAAGCTATCAGTTGTATACTGCCCGCCAAGCGCAAACTCAACGCCTTGTTTATCCTCTACAGAATAGAGTGAGGATGGAAATGCGCCAGCCAGTACGGCCTCTTTTTTATCATTTGAGAAGTGACGCCACTGCTGGCCTTTATGCCAGGAAAACTCAGCATTAATTAAAAACTGTGATGTATAATTATATAGTTCTGATAATGAAAACGCCGGATTATCGCCTAATAGTAAATTAGCGGACAGGCGATGACTAGCTAGTCGGTAATCATTATAAGTTAATAGGTAACGCTCCTCGCTATTTGAGCGTTGTGCTGCAGACCAGTTACCTGATGATTCATAGTACTTATCGATACTGCTCAATCTGGGAGCTAGTGTAAGTAAAAAATTATAATCCTGATACTCTTTAGATAACGTGGCCCCCCAAAATGATTCGCTATAAGCTGATTCCATTGCTGGCCCATATATTCGGGTTGTTTTAAAACCGGAATAATAATTTGTCAGCAATGTAGCGGGGGATCTTAAGAAAAAGGCCCCTTTTGAAGGTCTCAGCTTCCCTCCTTCCAGGCGTGTTGTATCAGATAAAGCATAGGTAAAACGCAGTCGATCTATCATTATCCTTGCACGATTTTTATCTTTTTCAAAGACCCCGGGACTGCGAATCGGATAATAACCTAAAGAATAAAATGAAAAATCCATATTGAGATTATTATCCACTAGATCGCACTGACCTTTTATGCCTAACGCAATATCATTATAAACATTGTCGGCCACGTATGGATTGCGACCATCAATTTTCCAGATTGATGGTTCTTTATTTACATATGAAATCTGCGCTGCCAAAGTAACATCCATATTATCTTGCAACACACTTGCGGACAGACAGTGTCCCTGAACCAGGGTAGAGACTAAAGTAAAAAAGGGAATAAGGACGTAGAGAGATATTTTCATTGCCCCCCCCTTAACATCGCCTCTTTTGTAAAAAAATACTCAGGTAATTTTTCCAGTCTTACGTTACTATATTTCATCACTGAATAGCCTTTTGCATATCGAGCACTCTGTACGACAATTTCAGATGGCCGATATTTACCTAAAATTTTCTGGTAATTTTTATAGGAGACTTTTTTGAGCAATTGGTTATCAAGGGAGTAATAAGATGCCTGGTAAGGCCTGAAATCATCTCCTTGTTCTACAAGGTATATCACCTTTGGATAAGTTACCTTATCCGATTTGCGTATCAGTGATAGTCTATAACAGACTTTCTGTCCGCAAGGTTCAGTACCTTCGATTGTAGAATCGTAGGCGTACTCAAAATTAGTGACGATAACGTCTGCATTTGAGATTTGCCCACTCAGCCTTTGTGCCGGTGAAATAGGTATCGGTTTTCGTAGTTCAGGTGTATAAAACCAGAGATCGTACCAATCAGAAAGCATAATCTTCCCTTTATCCCGTGGAGGATAAATAAACCGGACTAAAGAACGCGCATCTGCCCGCGAGCCATTTTCAGGTTTCATAAAACGCATTGACACATCGAGAATTTGTTTACTCTCCGGCTGCTCGCCACCCTCTTTATATTCAAGAACAGTTACCGTATAGCGGAAAGGTATATTAGGCGAACGTATATCATCAGCCAAACGTATAATTTCTATAGCCTGAGGTGCCGGAGTCTCGGCTATTACCCAGGACGAAGAAAAAAAAGTAATAAGAATAAGTAAGCGCAGTTTAAGGTGTTTCATACTCATTCCTCAGGAATATTTAAACGCCGCAGAAATATTGAGCCGTGATGCGCGATACGAAGGAAGAACAGACGCAAGAGCTGACGTTAAAATTGGCAAAACCAGCGTAGTCCAGAAAAGCTCGACATTATCGATCTTAATAAACGCAGTATATCCTATCGATTGACCCGGGGATGGCGGCATAGCAATCCCATAAACATTGATCATCGCAGCTAAGCAATACCCCACCAAAACACTCCCCATGGCACCAAACACGCCAATAAAAACACCTTCCAGCCAAAATAATAATGTCACATGGGTGGCCTCAAGACCAATGGCTCTCAGGGTGGCTATTTCACGCGTTCTCTCAGCAATATTCATCGTTATTGAATTACCAATCATAAACACGACAATAAGCGCGACAATAAGTTTGATAAAGAAATATATGCCTGAGAGCATTCCCTCGACCTGTTGATAAAAAATAGATGTTTCTTTCCAGTCCTTCACAACCAGCGGCAACTTATTGTCAACAATATATTTATTCAACTTAACTATAAATTCATCAACATTATTATTATTCAGCAATATAAGTACTTTACTCACGCCATCTGTGCCCATAATCCTTTGTGCTGTATCTAGCGGAACCTTCAATGCTACATCATCATAATCTTTAATACCGGATGCAAATATCCCACGCAATTTTAACGATAAAGCTCCCTGGCCACCTGATGTATTAACTACCATCACATCAAGCCAGTCGCCATAACCCGCGGCAAGAGTTTTTGCCAGCCCGCTGCCTATTGTAATTTCATTACGTTTTACGCGCGATAAATCACTGCCTAAAATGATTTTATCAAAGGCACCCAGTTTCAGGGCAGGTAAAGGCTCGCCCCCCTGAGCAGAAAAATAGCTTGAGGTTTCATTTTCATATTGAGAAATAACTCCTGTAAACTCAAGCTGCCCTGAAAGGGTGGATATATCATTAGCTAGCGAAGAATTATGCATAATATCATTTTTTAGAGCAGCATAATTATTGATGAGATGTTTACTCTTGTTTGCAGTATCAAAGTACTCCTTGTTATAAACTTGTACATGACCAATGTTTGTGCGGATTGTTTGCTGCTGGAGAATCCAGAAAGAATAATTAATAAAGCCGCCATATAAAAATATGGCAACACCACCAAGAATTATCGCACAAATTGTTGACAAAGTTCTTCTGCGATGCCTTAATAAATTCAAAAAAGAAAACTTAGCATCACGGAAGCGGAAAACGACACAATAGATGATAAATAAAACAATTATAAGCACAAAACCATTTACAAAGATCATATTCATTGACATTTATTTGGCCCTCATAAGGGGTATAATAATTTGCGTAACTTCATCAAGTTCCCAGGTAGATGAACCGTTATAAGCCATATCAATTTTTTTATTTGGATTATCCACCTGTAATATTGATAATAATTGGCCAGCCTGTTGATAAAGTTTACAGTTATAAAATGCTCTGTAGCGCATATCATTGACGTTATCTCGAATTCTGCTACTTAATTCTTGTTTTAGCAGTATGTCTGTGTCCTCGAGGGTAATAACGCAGCGTCCCAACTCGGCGGGTAGGTACGCATCGACCTTGGCACGCAGATATCTGATGAGTGGTATGTTTTGATTTAAATCCACAGCTTCATCGAGATAAAAGAAGCCTGTTTTAGCATACTCTGAAGCCTTAATAATATCATTAGTGGCCAAAAAATAGTTTGCTTGCCTCAACATCCCGTAGGCATAAAAAACCAGCGAAGCAATATTTCCGGTCTTTTTGAACTCATCGGATAGAGATTGAGTAGTTTTTGCTAACACGTCAGGCTGAGTTGGAAACCCATTATGGAGTATGCTTTCAACTACAGGCGTATAAGTGGGAGCCGCCGTGGCGGCTACAATAACCAGAGACAGGCTCAGGCACAGTAACCTGAAGAAATTATTCATATGAATCATAAGCTAATTCTCCATCACGGATTTCCACCACTCGGCGCGCACGTTCCGTTAGCTGGGTGGAGTGGGTCGATATAATAAAAGTGGTGCCCGTTTGATGATTGATATCTAGTAAAAGATCCAGAATTGCGTCTCCCGTCGCCAGGTCGAGATTTCCTGTAGGTTCATCTGCAACGACAATCTGAGGTTCATGTGCGAGTGCTCTTGCTATGGCGACACGCTGTTGTTGCCCGCCAGATAGCTGCCCCGGTTTCCGGTCTTCCAGGCCGGATAAACCCACGCTATTCAGAAAATGGAGGGTTCGCTCCTTTGCAGTTCTGGCATCGAAATGGCCATTAAGTATCAATGGATAAAAAACATTATCAAACACGTTAAGTACCGGGATTAAATTAAAGAACTGGAAAATAAATCCCAGATGCTTACTACGTACTGCTGCCAGATTTCTCTCTGACAATGCATTCATATTTTTATTGAGAAAGAAAACATGCCCTGCGGATGGTTTATCAATTCCGGATAATATATTTAACAATGTGCTTTTACCACTACCAGAAGGCCCACATAAAGCCATAAACTCGCCAGCAGCGATATCAACATTGATATTTTTAAGCGCAACAACCTCGTTCTCGCCCATTCCATAATTTTTATAAATACCATGCAAAGAAATAGCTGGCAATTCTTTAATATTAGCTCTCACTGTGGCCTCATGGTTAATACCAGGTATCAAAATAAGTTAAGCCGCCATTATAATCGGGCAAGATTGTTCTCATGCGACCACCCTTAAAAGCGTGCTGAAAAATATGATGCCAGCTCAAAGCAGGCGTTATGCAACCACTAGAACCATATTTCTTTTCAAGATCGAGTAATTTTACAGGATGGTAAAAAAATGGCGTTATCGAACTGGACCTGCCGGAAAATGCAACCAGATCAATATCTGATGCATAATTTTTTTGATACTGTGATGAGTCTGCGCTAAAATAGGGCCCGCAGTTTACTTTTAGATCACCACTTGTTTGACTGAAAATAAAACCTCCTACGCGTTCGATTGATAAATTCATCCCAGGAATTTTTCGAGATTCTTTCATTTTACTACGAGGATTAATATTTGTTGCGGTAAACGCTAACAATGGTATGGCACGATAACCACCACAAACAATGACAAAATCAAAGATATCCCAGCTTAAATAGTCTTGCGCCAGGCGCATTGCCTGAATCAGCGCATTTTTTTCACCGCGGATTTTGCATGTCACATTATCTACAGAAAACTTTTTTACTAAATTTTTTGGTAGTGTATCAATGGTAGATAAATGCAGCGTACTTATATCATATTCAAAGCCAGCCGCTTCTCCCCATGAGTCAACATAGATAAAAGCAGTTCGTGATTTCATCAATAGCATACGTTCCTTCTGAGGCAACGCCTGCATTGCGACATCGGATACTTTTTCTAACGCAGATATATACGCCATGTAATTAGTTCTGTTCACTACTTCTTTGTCATAGGCATCTGCGCGAGTACCAAATCGTTTAAAAGCCCAACTATTTGTATCGGTATTTTTCAAAGCTATATCATAGGAATGTGCTTCCCAAACATTTAGCCAACTGGGACTGTATAAAAATAAAGGTGCCTCGGGCTCCATAAGAGACAACGATAATAAATGCATAGCATCATCCATTTAGCTAGCTTCCCTGGCGGTATTGGACAGCAAAGCTGCGATAATAGAACCATCTACCCCTAAGCCTGTTTTAAGCAAATGGCTCTTGTGATGTTTTATTACTCCCGGCCCGGTAAGAAAGTGGTGAGCTATACCATTAACAATGGGTTCATTAATTACCGGTTTTATTAACTCATGACAACTTACTGAATGATGACCAATTATTAAATCTACCAATCCAGAACCAGTAGCGGTATAACCTATTTGCCCTTTGTAAGCGAGGACTGGTAGCATATTCTCCCCTGCCAGAATAGCAATAGCTTTCGCTTCAATGCTGTCACTGAACGCTGTACCATTACCATGAGGGATAAAAGCGCACACCTCCTCAATTTTAACTCTCGTATCATTCAAGAGTTGGTTGACTAGTTTTAATATACAGGTACTCTGCCAGTAAACATCGTTACTTCTACTGGCATTAATCTGTTTATAAGCCGTCTTGATACTCACTCCATCAACAAGTTGTCGAGCCAGGCGATGATGGTCACTTTCAAGTACCAGAACGCTATAACCTTCAGCAAAGATCACCCCTTTGCTATTTACACCAAACGGTTGAACAAGATCCGTATCCAACATTGATTGAGTTGAGAGAAACCAAATATCCTGAGATTTTACCTGGGATATATTAATAATGAGAGCAAGCTCTATACCACCGCGCTCAATTGCATGGCTTGCCAGATGAACGGCTGTAAGCCCGGAGTTACTGGTGCAATTAATATTCGGTGGTAGATACCGCAAACGATATTTTTTAGCCAAAAGCTCTGCGATTATATCCTGAGACATATTTTTGGCGCATAAATTGGTTATTGAAGGAGTCAGCGCGAGATCTTCAATATCATTATAAGTAGCGAAAGAACGATAATCTATAGCATCAACTCGAGGCCCTATACCAGTAATATAGACTCTGATATTATCTTCTCGAAGACAATTCTCATCCAGCATTGACTGCCTTAAGGCCTCATCAATTAGGCGATAGAGTAATTCAGGAATGCTATCATTACTATATTTCATCTTTGCAACATTGACATTACCACGAAGCCCACATTTAATAGCTTCATCATTCGACTTGAACCAAGGCGCGGTTTTGACACGCTTTCCCTGTTTCAGATTTGCAATGAGCTGTGAACTATCATCGGCAAATGGTAAATGAACGCTATAACCAGAAATAATAGACTTCCTGTCCATCGTATTATCCTTTGATAATAATTGCGTAATAGTTGCCGCCTTCCGTCGCCCCTACCAGCAATACATATTTAATTTTGATATTCAGAGGCTGACGCACAAAATTTATACGCTGATCAACAAAGTCGCTGGTATACGGTATAGCAGGAACTGCCTGCTTTTTAATACAATCAAGAAGTATGATCAGATTCAACAAGCCTGCACACGAAGCCACGAAGCCGAAAAAGGCGTTGTAGTTGACTACCGGGACTGTTGGATTAACCTGATGAAATGATTCATATATGGCATTCAACTCAATTGTTGA
The DNA here is from genome assembly GCF_040065315.1 of Klebsiella sp. CN_Kp100. Classification (NCBI taxonomy): domain Bacteria; kingdom Pseudomonadati; phylum Pseudomonadota; class Gammaproteobacteria; order Enterobacterales; family Enterobacteriaceae; genus Klebsiella; species Klebsiella sp. CN_Kp100. The sequence continues at coordinate 19,916 of NZ_JBEAIJ010000038.1, read as the reverse complement.
ATTCTCAATGCTTCCGTTGCTGGTGCCACACACCAAATCGATATCTCTGGCACAAATTCCCGCATCATTAAGCGCGCGTTCGATTGCTAAGGCCATTGCGCTGGATTTTTCATCAATTTGAGTAACATCAAAATAGCTGTTGTTGCATGATTTACCATACCCGACAACTTCCGCTAAAACCTCAGCGCCGCGCGCAGCGGCCGCAAGCGGATCTTCGAGCATTAACATACAGGCGCCTTCGCCAGGTACGTAGCCCTTCGCTTCTTTAGCATAGACCTGATAGTCCCCGACATCAGATGCCGCGTGAATCTTCTGCGTCACCCCATCCATGTACAGAGACATGGATGGGAAATACTCATCAGCGCCCCCGACAATAACTTGCGGCTGAAGCTGCTGGCGAATGATCTCATAACCATAAGTTAATGCGCCAAGAGCCGCATTTTCACCGGTTGCAAGAGTAGTGGTGTACCCTTTTACCCCTTCAGAAATACCGCAAAAAGTTGCAATAGCATTCATCAGTGAACCAGGAAACTCCGACGTACGTACCTTTCCAGGGTCTGGCTTCAGACTCTGCAAATATTTATAAGTTGTCTCTTGTGGCCCGCGCGCCATGCCCATAACCAGACCGAGTTCTTCTCCATCGCGCTTAATACGTCGCTTAGCCATATTTAGCGCTTCCGTAAGCGCAATTAGTGCGAAGGTACCGCCACGAGTAGCCTTACGCGAATCGAAGCGACGCAGGTGTTTACGCGGCTCAAGCCCTTTGACCTGGAAAGTTTTAAAGGTGGATGGTTCATGCGAAGCTTCACAGCTGGCAATGCCATAATTATCCCCAAAAAGTTCCTCAAACTGCCTGCCCTTTATTAAAACATGCAGCAGCTCTTCAGCTTCATTTAATACATCTTGAGGGAAAATGATCTCCTCAAGCTCGACGGCGCTGCTTTCAATTTGACTAATATTCGTAAGTATTTCATTGATACGATGCCCAATAGCGGATACAGCTCCTATGCCAGTTATCGCTACCCTTTTGGCCTCATATGAAGTCACCGGAACCGAGCACGGCCTGGTGCTTACAATCATGCAGCAGTTGTTACCCCCGAATGCATAGTTATTCTTCATAAAGATATTAATATCTTTTTTTACGAACTCATTCGGGACGTAATCCAGATCGCAGTTAGGCCGAGCCTCAGTGAAATTAAGGGTAGGTAGTACCTGTTGGTCAGGCAAAGTGACCAGGCAAGCTATAAGTTCAACGATTCCGGCAGCGCCAATATTATGGCCAAAGTAGGATTTCGTAGAACTGATCGGAATATTTTCAATGTCGCGAAACACTTTTTTCATCGCCAACGTTTCGATTTGATCGTTAGCTTCAGTACCTGTTCCGTGCGCATTAATATAATCAACCTGATCGGGTGTAATCCCCGCATTAGCCATGGCCTTTAACATAACTTGTACTGCTCCGCTGGCTCGCGGATCGGGCCCTGTTTCGTGGTAAGCGTCGCAGGATGTGGCATAAGAAAGAATCTCGCCATAGATGGTAGCGCCGCGTGCAATGGCGTGTTCATACTCTTCCAGTACAATAGCCCCCGCCCCCTCGCCAATTGACATACCGGATTGGCCAGAGAAAGGTGAACAGGATACGGGATGCATGACATTGAGAGCATAAAAGCCAGCAAAGGTCGGTAAATAGATCGGCTCCGTCCCAACTGCCAGCATAGCGCTACTCTTGCCATTCTGAATATAATCGAATGCCATACCTACGGCATTAGGGCTTGCTGTACAGGCCGTGGCAACCAGTTCGACTCCACCTTTCAGCCCTAACAATGTCGAAACGCTGGAACAGCAGGAAGAGAAGCCACCGGAATACATCGCCTTACGTAAGGAAAAATCCTGAATTCGCTGCTCAAAAAGCGGCAGGAAGGCTTCTGTACCCGCAGAGGAAACGCCAACTATTAAGCCCATCTCATCAAGGCAACGAGGGCAGTTAACCAGGCCGGCCTGTATCAACGCGTCCCTGCCAACCTTATATGCCCACAGCGCAACGTTATCGAGCGAGGCAATAATCTCCTCAGATAATTCAGGACAATCGATTTCATGTAGTACTTCGGCCGCCCGTGCGTTTTCAAACCATTCTGAAAAACGTGCGCTATCAGTAATACCATTTTCTTTCTGTAGCAGGGCTAGCCTGAAATCCTTAATATTATCCGCAAGAGATGACAGGATGCCCATCCCTGTGATAACTACTCTTTTCCTGTTTGTTTTCATAATATCCGGAAAACCCTTGATTTAAACAGCAAATAAAAAATAACGAGCGTGTTTAGCAAGTTAACTTTAATACTCTATGCTTTATAAAACACTTTTCGCTTTCGATGGATCAATATAGCTATGCGTTGTCGGGTTAACCAGCAAACTGAAATTATATATAAATGGTAAAGTATTAGTTTTTGCCGCAATATCACCGTGCGCTGTTTTTATTATGTAACCGTCGATGTCTGATAGTGCATAAGGGGTATTAATAAACGCCAACGCTATCCAACTTTGCGCAGCCGGAGAATATACAGCATTAATAATAAACCCAACGGTCTGCCCATTAACAAGGATTTTATCATCCTTGCTAAGCGACGCGCAATTAACGCACGGAACAATGCCAACAACTTTGCGAGCAGCACTCTGGGCAGACATCAGCTCAACAGCAGCTTTGCCGATGAAATCTTCCTTGTCATACTGGATAGCCCACTGCAATTGTAATTCGACAGGGTTTGTTGAATATTCTGCGTAAATGCTTTGATCCCAGCCAGGATTTTCTACGCGAACTATACGCTGGTAATCCAAACCGCCAGTTTTAAGTAAGTACTTAACTCCTATCTTTTGTAATTTAACCCATAGTTCAACGAGTAAACTTTGAGGGCCAATTACTTGATAGGCAAACTCCCCATGCTTACCGCAGCGGAAGACAATTAAGTCATCTTCAGTATTCATGTATTCGCAATAAGGAAGACCGATGATATCATATCCATAGATCTCGGACATCAACTCCCAGGAATATGGCCCTTCAAGCATGATAGCCCCCCAGTTATCGTCTTCCATGGATTTTATTTCCGGGTTCTCCTGAATACCTAAATCATCATATTTTTCCGCTGCGAACTTAAGGACTTCAATAATCCTGGCAACAGAAATATTTTCAGACAATATATAATAACCATCCATGGCACACAGCACATACATATCACCAAGGATAGTCCCGTCGTCATTCAAGACGAGTGAATAAATTCCTTGTTCATCTCGTACAATTGAAATGTCAGCAGAGGCAATGTGATTTACAAGAATCCATGCATCTTCACCTGTTACGCTAACAATGGCCATATGAGAGTAGTCGACCAGCAAAGCATTCTCTCTCACCGCTTTATATTCATCTAAAATATCATGATAGGATGAAGGTATGCTCCGGTTGTTATAATTGCCCATCACAGCATTATCTTTTAAATGTAAATCGAAAAGCGAGCTCATAAAACACCTTTATAAATTAACATGATTGACATCAGGAATGTTTTTTCTGAATAATAAATGAAGCAAGGCTATTAATACTTCTCATATATGATGGATCATCCCCTTCTTGCACTTGAATGTTAAAAGCCTTATCAAGCATGACGATAATCTCCGTCGCATCAACAGAGTCCAACTTCAGTCCATTACCAAACAAAGGAGTATCGTCATCAATTTGATGCTCTTCACGTTGAATATTAAGCCGATGAATAAGCTCCGCTTTTATAGTCACAAGTATTGATTTTCTTTGATCGATCTTCTCATTAATATCAGTCATAACATTCCCTTACGATAAATTATAAAACTTCCCGAAAATTGATAATGGTGCCCTGGCTTATAATTTTCTTACCTACATTGGCAATAACCGAGTAATGTTTAAAGCCATTATTATCAGAAAACGCGAGTTTACTTACCACTTCAATAGTATCCCCCGGATAAGCTGAGCCTTTAAACTTCAAATTTTGCGCAGCCAGTACTCCACGTACCTGTGCCCGACGCTTATGTATAACTTCAAGCATATCAGGTTGATCTATATATGTGTGGATATCACGCAGAGACAGAAATTCTCGCCCTGTGCGTAGTTGATAAATATCGCAAATGTCACACAAAAAAGAGAAATATTCACTAGCCTGGCCAAATATCTCCGAAATAATAGCCCCTGGCATGATAGGATCTTCAGGAAAATGGCCAAGAAGATACGGTTCATTATAAGTGACATGCTTTATCACTTTAACATACCCATTCTCGCCATACTTAAAATCATCGATTCTATCTACCATTAACAATGGCTGGCGCCACCCACCCATAGCCAGAAAAACTTTTGTCGGGATCTTAAATTTTGACATATATCACCGCATAACCATACCACCATCAATGACGATGGTTTGCCCGACAATATAGCTTGAAGCAGAAGAGCTCAAATAAACAATAGTATCTGCAACTTCTTCACATTTCCCAAGGCGCTTAAGCGGAATTGAATTAGTGACTTCACGCACTACCGTACGAGACACTTTTTTAACCATTTTTGATTCGATCATTCCCGGCGCAACGGCATTTACTCGTACGCCCCGCGGCGCAAGCTCAGCGGCAAGCGTTCGTGTGAAACTTAAAATGGCACCTTTGGAAGCGCTATAATTAACCTGACCAATACTCGGAACAATAGCAGCAATAGATGCAACATTAATGATTGCAGGGTTCTGGGCCGAACGTAACAAAAGTAAGACCTCTTTAGTCAAGCGAAAAAGCCCCAGAAGATTAGTATTAATAACAGAGCTAAAATCATCAAAAGTCATAGCAGCAAAGAGGTTATCTTTCACTATTCCTGCATTGTTCACTAAAACATCCAGTTTTCCTTTATCACTGGATAATTGTGCACATATGGCCGCAACATCTTCCTGATTCGATAGATCCCCCTGCAGGAGATGAAGTTTTTTTCCAGCAGGATGATGTGATTGAAGCTCCTTCAACTGCGCTTTATTGGTGCAGTAAAGTGCATAAACGACGCATCCTTGCTCAAGAAATTTGCCGCAAATGGCGTGACCGATATCACCGCTGGCGCCTGTGACTAATACGGTTTTATCAACGAGGTCATTATAATTATACATATCTATTGATCACCTTAATTAACAAAGAATAGTCACTGCGATTGCATGAGTACGGCAATGAGAGATACTTAAGGAGATATTAGCAACTCCTTGCTCATCGAGGATTTCCTTCAGTCTTCCGGTTATCAAAAACGCTGGCTTTCCATATTCATCATGCGTGACCTCAATATCATGAAAGCGGATTTTATTGTTAAACCCATAACCTACTGCTTTTACAATTGATTCTTTTGCCGCCCAGAACCCAGAAGCGCGCTCATAATTTGGGTCGTGCGGGTTAATTTTATTAATCTCAGCATGAGTAAACACTCTCTGTAAAAAGCAAGAATTGCTGTTCGTCAAGGCCTGAATAATTCTTTCCACTTCAACAATATCCGTACCAACACGCATGATTTATCGCTACGATAGTTATAATTGGTAATTAAAGTTAAACTTAACTTTATACTTATCTACATTTAAATTATCGGGGTAGACAAAAGGGCTCGATAAGGATAAATCGTACTCCAAACCATAAACAACTCCTTTTAAACCGGTTATGCCGCCCATTATTTTTTTACTCTCAATCTCCTGCACCGGGACCTTACCGATGATTTGGCCATAATCCAAACCAAAATAGGGAGTTATGTTTTTATAACCTGTAATAAGATTGAGCGTGTTCTGTATATAAAATCCCTTATTACCATAAATTCCTCCACTATCATCAAAGCCACGAACACTCCAACGGTCGCCTATTGTAAGCTGATCCTGTAGAGTAAGATTATCCGGCGTATACTGTACACCGAGATTAAGTTCATAATAAGCATCAACAGGTAATGAAGTTAGCCATTTCATATAATTCACATTCAGATTCATGATCTGACTCTGGCGATTTACATCTCCGTTACGCATATCCGGCGTTTCTGTACTTCCTAAGGCCTTGATAAAACGTTGCCAGCTTAAACTGGAATCTAATACGGCCCCAGGGAAATTTTTCTTGTAATTTACCCCGAGCTTCAAATTACTCATATCGCGTTTTTGTAAAGCTAATTCTTCCCCCCCTAATGTATAATCATACTTGCGTCTGATAAGTTCTGCATTGGCGGAAAGCTTTGAACTCGCATCACGATGCAGCATTCGTGATCCCTTAAGGCTGAAGTACTGCGTCTTCCCCACATAGTCAAAATCATAGGGGCCAACATCAATACTCTGTTTTGATTTACTACTACTATAAAAAAGGCTTAATTCAGAATATCCAAAAGGGATACTATAGTAGGTGCTAACATTTTTATACCCTCCTGTCTGACTACTGGTACCGGCCAAATAAAAAAGATCGCTAGATTTCGTTAAATTATAAAGATAACCGGTTGTCCCTAAGAGTTGGTTGCCAGTACTTTTATCACCAAAATTGTTATATGTTGTTCTTAAATTCCATCTTTTAGTACGCTGAGGTTTAATCTCAACTTCACTGGTACCGTTGTTAACGCCAGGTATGATATTTATCTTAACATCAACCCAAGGCGTCCTCTGTATATTTTCCAGCCCCTGCTCAATATCCCTGACATTCAGAATATCTCCTTCCTTAAAGGGCAACCCCCATGTACTTATATCATTATCAGATATAATAACTTGTGATATTCGCCCAGGAATAACTCGCAGCTTTAGTTTTTTAGTCAAAAGATCCTGAGAAGGTATCTCGACTCGTGTTGTTATGTACCCGGAATTTATAAAGTGATCCTGCAAAACGACAGCTGCTTTTTGTAATCCTTTGACCCCCAAACACTTACCGGTGATTCTTTTTTTAATTTTTTGGATCCAGCGATCGTTCAGGAAGTCATTTTCGAGAATAAGCTCGTCAATATCATAGCATGGCGTCTCTTGTGGAAAATCGCTATCCACCGCTATTTCCTGTACGGCTTGCGAAAAAACATCTTTTTTTTCAATCTTCCGTTCTTTGATTGATGTATTATCATTACTCTGCTGTTCTTTTATCATACGCCCGAGCGGCATGTCTGCAAACGTCTTCGAGCTGAAACTCATTAATATCAAGGCCGCGCTGAAAATATATCGAATATCCATTTCGTTTCCTGACAGGTAAAAGCAGCAATCCCTTGCTGCCTTTACCTTATATTTAGCGTTCTATCTATTTACCAACCACAGTACCAAATATATTTGTTATATTTGCAGCTGTCTGAAGTCCTTGAGCCCCGCCAAAGACAGCCCAAAAGCCAGTATTGATAACTTTTTTGGCATTGATTACGGCTTTTCCTTCGGTATAGATATTCAAATAGTTATAGATATTATTTGCCACATTCAAATTGAGTTGGGATGAAGCAACCAGGTTACCCATATTAGAGACATTATTAGCATCGACCCTGGTCGTATACCCAGTGATATTACCATTAGCATTGTTGGTCAAGTCAGTATTGGTAGTAATTGTCAATGCCTTGCCAGAAACGATATCTTTATTGTTAGCTATAGTATATCCACTAACGTTAAGATTCCCGTCAGCATTAATGGTATGAGAATTTCTTAAATAGCCGGTACTTTTTACAGTCACATCCCCCTTGCCACTAATCCAGCCATTATTGAAATAATCACCATTAACATTTATGAAAATATCTCTATCTGAGGAAATAATGCCAGTTGCGGTATTTTTAGCGATAGAACCGTTTCCTTCTAAAGACAGCGAGTCAACATTGATATTCATGTTACCTGCACTGTAAATAGTTGAATAATCCGCGGCAACATGTTTGGCATCAATATTCATGTTGCCGGAATTAGCAACAACCTGCCCTTTGTTGTTTGTCAGGTTCCCGGAAAGATTAATATTAGTATCTCCCGACTGAGAAACAATACGCCCAGATGTATTGTTGACATTTTTTGCAGTTATATTCAGATCTTTACCGGCGATTATGCCACCTTCCTGATTGATATAGCCGAAATATTGCCCTGCATAAAAACCAAACATGTTACTAGAACTAACATTAATATCGCCTTCCGCCTTTAACGTCAGATTTTCATCGGAGACCATCATTGAATACTTGCTGTCCAGATATGAGCCTGATTCAACATTGATATTTTTGGCGAGAATCAATGAGCTGTCATTAATGATTTTGTTAGCTTTAATCGATACGTCACCCTCGGTAGACGTTACCATAGCAAGACGGCTATCAAATTTGTCGCTAAGCTCGATATCAACACCTTTTATACCATTGATTCCGGCCTGGCTGGTCCGCAGCTCACGACCTTCGATTGAAATATTCTGGCTACTTTCAATTTTCCCCTGGTAGTTATCGATATCTCTAGTGGTCTTTAATTTAATATCACCGGCTGAGGCGATTGTTCCAGCATTATTAAAGACATAATCTGCAGAGATGTCTGTGCCGCTCCCAGAAATTATACCTTTGGCTTCCGCACCGGCAGGATCGAGTGATTTATTATTGTTATTTTTAACAGCTTTAGTAGTTGTTATTTTCACATTAGCTGCACTGGAGCGAATCAAGCCAGTTATATTTTCTATATTACCAGTACTATTAATCTCTACGTTTCCATCGGCATCAATAACGCCAGAGTTATTAGCCATAGAGCTATTCTTTAGATTAATATAATTGCCATGTATTTGACCATTACTATTGCTGAGTTCACCGCTCTCGATAAGTACTATTGCCGCTTCGATACCAGCGTTTTTGCTTCTTCCGGAGTTGTTCAGCTTATTATTATTGGTATTAACCGTTAACATTCCTCCAGATGCAATCTTACCATTGGCATTATCCAGTGCACCGCTTAGAATGTTAATATCTGATGCAGCAGAAATATTTCCCCCAGTGGTATTATTGATGCTGCTTTTGGCAGTATCAATTGTAATACTTCTCCCACTGTTAATTTTACCGTTTATATTATCCAGAGCACCATTGGTATTTACAGCTATGTCGCCACTAGATTGGATCATAGCGCTGTTATTTATTAGCTTACCGTTGCTAGTGATATTAAGGCCACTGGCACCGCCGGCAATAGTCCCTTCGTTACGTACCCCAACGCCGCCTTCAGTGCTAATCAAATTAATGCGGTTGGCATACATACCGCCGAGTTTAGAGACATCCACGCCATAGGAAGCAGCTTTATCGATGGCCTCCACTGTGCCGGTGATAGAACCATCGACATCGATAACGTTGTTGCCTGCGATGACTGATAGCTCATCAACTCTCAGACTTCCGTTCACTTTGACGCTGCGGGCTAAAATTTCTGTAGGTGATTCGCTTTGGAAGTTACCAACAGTAATACTGCCGCCCTTCACGGTATAACCGGTTAATGCACCATCTTTTACATTTGGCGTACCGGTCGTCAGCGTCCCTTTTTCCGCATTGATGAAACCGCCCCCTTGGGTGGTAATCCCATTTGGGTTAGCAATGATGAGATGAGCAGAGTCGCCGGCCACTTCCATCATCCCGTTGATGGTACTTGCATTTTTTGAAGTTACTTCGTTCAAAATAACTTTCGCGGTTCCCCCCGCGAGATTAGCATTACCTTCAATCTGCCCGGCCAGAGTCGTTTGCACGGCGCTGGCGGAGTTATTGAAAATCACCCCTTCTTTGCCCACGTTCAGTGTTTCGTAAACGTTATGTGAAAGTCCTTTGCTATTTGCTTCTTTAATATTCACAACAGGAACACCGTTTGCTGACGTGACGTTCCCATTAATGATTGAGATATCAGCCTGGGCTATTACCGGTAAAAGCAGTAATATTGAAGCAGCAACAGGATTTAATTTTAGCATTCTTTTTTTATTCGCGTAATGTTTCATATAAACCTTTTCAGATAGTATTGATAGAGCACAGCCTAATGGAATTACACAATGAGCAAGCATCATCATTCACATCAGACCATTTTTAGCACACTAATTAGTGCACCGATCCTTGTGTGTAAATCACATTCAATTCATCAACATCTTGTAAACAGTTACTAATATGATTTATGAAATATATGAAGCATAAACTTTAATATTTTTAAGCAAAATGTTTAGTCGATTATATTTTTAATTTACAAAACACATCCTCTGCAGGGGTTATTATCCGTTTAAGCTTATCCCTGTTCTGTAACTTATGGTTAAGGCCGCTGGTATTATCCTTGCCCACCACAGCGATTTCATACAACACTTTACTGACTTCGCTATACTTTCCTCGAATAGTTTAATAAACAAAAGTGAATTATTACCCATTATATTAACTTCCAGACTTTCATGATTAAGATCAAAAATGAATATTCTCTTAAAAATAATCTGGAGGGTATCTGACATCCTGAACGTTGTGGCTACTGTTTTTTCATGCGTAATCAAAAAGAATACCCCCTCAAAGCCGGGCTTCAACACTCTGATTTTATTTGATTCTAGAAGCAACCTCAGATAAACACACCATTCAGCCAGGCGCTATTCGTTCGAAAACTCATTTCACAATATTAATAAAGGGAGGGTTCTGGTAAACATCCGGATGTTAGTATTATCTATCTGAAATCGCTTTAATTTTATTTTCATCTCTTTCTGCTACCTTATGCAATGTGTCATTGAATATTAAATTATAAAAATACCAGGCAGGTAAATAATAAGTACGATGAATAAAAACATCTCCATATTCCCCGACCGTACAAATTTTATATGGCGGCAACATAGTGAAGGTCGAATAATTCAACCAACTCTTTGATGGGTAAAAATGCTAATAAGTCAATGAATAGTCTATTAAGGAGTTAGCATGGCAAAACATGAAATATATTTGAATGCAAGCTCAAGGACATAACCTTGCCGGCTATCGCCACTATTATGCAACTGGCGTGCTGTACCGCTTACCAGTCATAATCGATATGCGGGCTTGATGTCTGAGAACAAGCCGCTGTTGCGAGGCTGAGAGGAGATTGATTAACTAAAGGGAATATTATTGTGTAGTTGAACTCATTTATTTCACATTTAAAAGTCATGATTCAGAACGTGAGTCAAAATGAGCGACGGCTTATCCGACCGATCTAATGGGCCGGATAAGCGCGTACTATCTGAACATGCTGACTAATCGCGGAAATTTTTGAACTGGAACGGCTGACCTAAATCACCGCCGCGTACCAGCGCCATAACCGCCTGCAGATCGTCACGAGATTTTCCAGTAACGCGAATTTCTTCACCCTGGATCTGCGCCTGCACCTTCAGCTTACTGTCCTTGATAAGCTTAACGATTTTCTTCTGCGTCGCGCTCTCAATTCCCTGCTTCAGCTTTGCATCGACAAACCAGGTCTTACCGCTATGCACGAACTCATCCGGAACTTCAATAGAACTGCCTTCAATTCCGCGTTTAAGCAGCTTGGCGCGCAGAATATCCAGCAGTTGATTAATCTGGAAATCAGACTCACTGAGGACCTTGATGGACTCGTTCTTTTCGTTCAGTTCAAAGCTCGCTTCGACGTTACGAAAATCAAAACGCGATTCAACTTCACGGGTCGCGTTCTCTACGGCGTTTCGAACTTCCTGAAGATCAACTTCAGAGACAATATCGAAAGATGGCATCTTTTCCTCTCCTTCAGTTTCTTTTGCGTTGCATAATACCTGCAACGCGACATAACTCAACTTGTTATCCCGAAAGGATAACTGATAACGCTATACTTTAGCCATGAGCACCTGATGCAGCACTCACAGGTGAGGAGGAATAATGAAAGTAACCGTACTCGGATGCGGTGCACTGGGACAGTTATGGCTAACTGCGCTGTACAAACACGGGCATGAAGTCCAGGGCTGGTTACGCGTCCCCCAGCCATTCTGTAGCGTCAATGTCATTGATACCGACGGTAGCGTGTTTAATGAATCATTTATCGCTAACGATCCTGATTTTCTCGCCAGTAGCGACCTGTTGCTGGTCACACTGAAAGCCTGGCAGGTCTCCAACGCGGTGAAAAACCTGAGCGCAATTTTGCCCTCATCATCGCCTGTTTTGCTCATGCATAACGGTATGGGAACCGTGGATGAGCTTAAAAGCATCAGACAGCCGCTGCTGATGGCTTCGACAACCCAGGCTGCTCGCCGCGACGGCAACGTCATTGTCCACGTTGCCAATGGCACCAGCCACATTGGTCCGGCGAAAAATTATCCGCAGGACTACAGTTATCTTGCCGATGTGCTCCAGGGCGTGCTACCTGACGTTGCCTGGCATAATAATATCTACCCCGCAATCTGGAGTAAGCTGGCGGTTAACTGCGTGATCAACCCGCTGACGGCGTTGAAGAACTGCCAGAACGGCGCCTTACGCGAATATCCTCAGGAGGTCGCTGACATCTGCTATGAAGTTGCGGCGGTTATGGAGCGCGAGGGGATGCATACCTCGCCGGAAAACCTGTTATTCTATGTTCATCAGGTTATTGAAAGTACGGCAGAAAATACTTCTTCAATGCTGCAGGATATTCTCGCCCAGCGCCATACGGAAATCGACTATATTACCGGTTTTCTGCTAAAGCGTGCTCGAGCCCACGGTATAGCCGTACCTGAAAATACCCGTCTGTTTGAACTGGTTAAGCGTAAGGAGAATGAATATGAGCGCGTCGGCACTGATTTGCCTCGCCCCTGGTAGCGAAGAGACCGAAGCGGTCACCACCATAGATTTACTCGTTCGCGGCGGCATAAAGGTCACAACCGCCAGCGTCGCCAGCGATGGCGATCTGACGATTGTCTGCTCGCGCGGCGTCAAGCTGCTGGCCGATGCGCCACTGGTGGAAGTGGCCGATAGCGACTTCGATATCATCATTCTTCCTGGCGGCATTAAGGGCGCCGAGTGCTTCCGCGACAGCCCTCTGCTGGTTGAGACCGTGCGTCAGTTTCACCTTTCCGGGCGTATCGTCGCAGCGATCTGCGCCGCGGCGGCCACCGTACTGGTGCCGCATAATCTGTTCCCCATCGGCAATATGACCGGATTTCCCGGGTTGAAAGATCGCATTCCTGCCGGGCAGTGGCAGGACAGGCGCGTCGTCTGGGATGCTCGCGTTAAGCTACTTACCAGCCAGGCGCCCGGGACGTCCATTGATTTCGCTTTAAAGATAATTGATCTGCTGGTTGGGCGTGAAAAAGCCCATGAAGTCGCATCACAGCTGGTCATGGCGGCGGGAATTTATAACTACTACGAAGCGTGAGCCAACGGCGGAAATTTCCGCCGTTACCTTCACATTTGACGTTCAATAAACCTGAATACCTGCGCTCGCGGATACGCATCTAAATCAACGGGGATCCACAAAAATCCTAAGGTCCCTAAATCTAAATAATCCATTTTTCCGTGAGTTACGATCCCCTTAACGTGTCTCCACGCCAGAAAAGCCCGGTAATTTTGATTAGAGTGATCCATCCAGCTTACGCCCTCCTCCCACAGCTGAAGGCAATATCCGCTGCGAATAGCTTCATTGGCGTCATAAAAGCGACGGGACCAACATCTCTGAAATCGGCGATAAAGAAGCCGGATGGTCAACACGCCGACAATGTAGCATCCCAGAAAAACGGCTATCACCTTTGAATTGCGTAACCTGAAAAGATACTCGCCCGCCCCATCGCTAATGGACCAGGCGCTTAATCTGAACTGATAATGACCATCGCTCAATGACGCAAAAAAGGCAAAAATCAGCCACATAATAAGTGTGCTAATAAGAAATGCGGGTACAGGAGCTAAACGGCGGCGACGTTCTGGCAATGCGAGCCGGGCCAGCCTCGCTCCCCACAGGTATTGGGAAAACGACAAACACTGTCCCGGAATATAAAACGTCAACGGCACGCCATCCTGGCGTGCGGGTTGTTCAGGAATCATATAACATCCTTGTTATCAATTTGTTATGGGCGATACACCTTCACGTTCTGGAAGCCCTGCTCGCGCAGATACAGCGCCTGCAGGCGGCTCATCACGCCGCGTTCACACCACAGCAGCCAGGTTTTATTCTGGTCGAGATCGCCAAATTTAGTGCTGAGCTTATAGAACGGCAGAGAGACCACATCCACGCCTTCCACCTTTAACGGCCTGTCATCCTGTTCGTCGACAGAACGAATGTCGAGGATTACGTCGTTCGGGCCAAAGCCGCTAACGGTTTCCACCTCCACCACGTCCTGTTCTGTCTGCTGAGCAATATCGCGGATATCGATATTCGTCGCTTCCGCTACCACTCTTTCCAGGATGTCGAAATCGAAGTGCTCTTCTTCCGCCTCGATCTTCGCCTTTACCGCTTTAATGGTCGGGCTCTTCGAGATAACGCCGCAGTATTCCGGCATGGTACGGGCAAAATCTTCGGTACCGATTTCACGCGCCAGGTTAATAATGTGCTCTTTATCGTGTGAAATCAGCGGACGCAGAATCAGGGTATCCGAGACGTTGTCGATCAGACGCAGGTTGGTCAGCGTCTGGCTGGAGACCTGTCCCAGCGCTTCGCCGGTAACCAGCGCCTGCACGCCGTAGCGCTCGGCGACTTTTGACGCCGCGCGAACCATCATACGCTTGAGCACCACGCCCATCTGGCCATCATCGACTTTTTCCAGAATCTCGCCAACCACGGGTTCGAAGTTAATCGCCACGAAACGTACCCGGTGGGAACTGCCGAAACGGTTCCACAGGTAGTGCGCCACCTGACGTACGCCGATTTCATGCGCAGCGCCGCCGAGATTAAAGAAGCAGTAGTGCACGCGACAACCGCGACGCATCAGCATATAGCTGGAGACGCCGGAGTCGAAACCGCCGGAAATAAGCGACAACACGTCTTCCTGGGTGCCTATCGGGAAACCGCCAATACCTTCATAGCGCCCTTTAACCAGCAGCAGGCGATCGTTTTCAATCTCGAGGTTCACCGTCACATCGGGGTCGGTTAACTTCACGCGCGCCGTTTCAATATGTTGGTTCAAACCGCCGCCAACGTAGCGCTCGACTTCGATTGAGGTAAACTCATGCTTACCGCGGCGCTTAACGCGCACGCAGAAGGTTTTACCTTCCAGCGCTTCACGCCACAGCGGCAGCGTCTGCTCGAAAATATCGTGCAGGGAAGTATAAGGAACGTCCTCGACTTCAAGAATATGGTGAATACCGGGGATACGGGTCAGGGCATCGCGAATAGCCAGGCGCTGGTTTTCATCCTTTGCCCGAACCTCGATATGATCCCAATGACGAACGACGGCAAGCGTCTCATCATAGTTTTTGAGAACGTTACGAATGTTCCCGGTTAAAATTTTAATGAAGCGCAATCGCACAGATTGGCTTTTGATGGTGATTTCCGGGAACAATTTAATGATAAACTTCATGGCGACAATATTCGTTGGCAAGCCCGACGGGGCTTTAAGCATAAAAAGTTGTACAGGCGCGATCGGCGTCTGCATCCAGGGCGCGGAGTATACCACTATTGGACGCTTTTCACCTGGCATTGCGCGTTATTTGATTAACCGCGCGACTTCGTTACCATATTGATAGCCATCGAGACATAACAAGAGTCTATATTCACTATGCCAAAGAAAAATGAGGCCCCGGCCAGCTTTGAGACCGCCCTGGGCGAGCTGGAGCAGATTGTTAATCGTCTGGAAAGCGGCTCGCTGCCGCTAGAAGAAGCGCTCGGCGAATTCGAGCGCGGCATACAGCTTGCGCGCCAGGGGCAGGCAAAGCTGCAGCAGGCCGAGCAGCGCGTGCAAATTTTGCTGGCGGATAGCGAAGATGCGCCGCTGACGCCTTTTACGCCGGACGCTGAATAAATGGATTTTCCGCAACAGCTACAGTCGTGCGTTGAGCAGGCTAACGAAGCGCTGCGTCGTTTTATCGCTCCGCAGCCCTTTCAGAACACTCCGCTGGTCGAAGCCATGCAGTACGGCGCACTATTGGGCGGCAAGCGCCTGCGCCCGTTTCTGGTTTACGCGACCGGCGACATGTTTGGCGTTAGCCGCGCTACGCTGGACGCTCCCGCCGCCGCCGTCGAATGCATCCATGCCTATTCGCTAATGCACGACGATCTTCCGGCAATGGACGATGATGATTTGCGCCGTGGTCAGCCCACCTGCCATATAAAATTCGGTGAAGCGAACGCAATTCTTGCTGGAGACGCCCTACAAACGCTGGCGTTTTCTATACTGAGTGATGCGCCGATGCCGGAAGTACCGGATCGCGATCGTCTGGCGATGATTTCTGAACTGGCGCAGGCCAGCGGCATCGCCGGGATGTGCGGCGGTCAGGCGCTGGATCTGGAAGCGGAAGGTCATCAGGTTGACCTGCCGTCGCTGGAGCGTATTCATCGCCATAAGACCGGTGCATTGATTCGCGCAGCGGTACGAATGGGCGCACTGAGCGCAGGTGAAGCCGGACGCAGAGCGTTGCCCGCTCTCGATCGATACGCAGAAAATATCGGTCTCGCCTTCCAGGTCCAGGATGACATTCTCGACGTGGTAGGGGATACTGCCACCCTTGGCAAACGTCAGGGAGCCGACCAGCAGTTGGGCAAAAGTACCTACCCCGCCCTTCTGGGACTTGAGCAAGCCCGGAAAAAGGCCCATGACCTGATTACCGACGCCCGCCGGTCGTTAAACGAGCTGGCCGCGCAATCTCTGGATACCACGGCACTGGAAGCGCTCGCGAATTACATAATTCAGCGTGATAAATAAACAATAAATGAGTCTCTGATGAGTTTTGATATTGCCAAATACCCGACCCTGGCGCTGGTGGACTCCACCCAGGAGTTGCGTTTGTTGCCGAAAGATAGCCTGCCGAAACTGTGCGACGAACTGCGGCGCTACCTGCTGGACAGCGTCAGCCGCTCCAGCGGGCACTTTGCCTCCGGCCTCGGCACGGTAGAGCTAACCGTGGCGCTGCACTACGTCTATAACACGCCTTTCGATCGCCTTATCTGGGACGTCGGCCACCAGGCTTACCCGCATAAAATTCTGACCGGACGCCGCGATCAAATCGGGACTATCCGTCAGAAAGGCGGACTGCACCCCTTTCCCTGGCGCGGGGAGAGCGAGTATGACGTTCTTAGCGTCGGCCACTCGTCCACTTCTATCTCCGCCGGCATCGGCATAGCCATCGCCGCGGCCAAAGAAGATAAGCAGCGTCGCGCGGTCTGCGTGATCGGCGACGGGGCGATCACCGCCGGGATGGCGTTTGAAGCGATGAACCACGCTGGTGATATCAAACCCGACCTGCTGGTAGTGCTCAACGATAACGAAATGTCGATCTCTGAGAACGTCGGCGCGCTAAACAATCATCTGGCGCAGCTGCTTTCCGGAAAACTCTACTCCACGCTGCGCGAAGGCGGCAAAAAGGTCTTCTCTGGCGTACCGCCGATTAAAGAGCTGCTCAAACGCACCGAGGAACATATCAAAGGGATGGTGGTTCCGGGGACGCTGTTTGAAGAGCTGGGCTTTAACTACATTGGGCCGGTGGACGGCCACGATGTTATCGGTCTGGTTAACACGTTGAAGAACATGCGCGATCTGAAAGGTCCGCAGTTCCTGCATATCATGACCAAAAAAGGCCGCGGCTATGAGCCCGCCGAAAAAGACCCGATTACCTTCCACGCGGTGCCGAAGTTCGATCACACCAGCGGCGTGCTACCTAAAAGCAGCGGCGGCCTGCCAACTTACTCGAAAATCTTCGGCGACTGGCTGTGCGAAACCGCCGCAAAGGATGATAAGCTGATGGCCGTTACCCCCGCGATGCGCGAGGGTTCAGGAATGGTCGAGTTTTCGAAAAAGTATCCCGGCCAGTATTTCGACGTGGCTATCGCCGAACAGCATGCGGTCACCTTTGCCGCTGGCCTGGCGATTGGCGGCTATAAGCCGGTGGTGGCGATTTATTCAACCTTCCTGCAGCGCGCCTACGACCAGGTGATTCACGATGTCGCTATCCAGAAGCTGCCGGTGCTGTTCGCTATCGACCGCGCAGGAATCGTTGGCGCTGACGGTCAGACCCATCAGGGCGCATTTGATATCTCCTTCCTGCGCTGCATCCCGGATATGGTTATCATGACGCCAAGCGACGAGAATGAATGTCGCCAGATGCTCTATACCGGCTATCACTACAACAACGGCCCGAGCGCAGTGCGCTATCCGCGTGGCTCCGGTACCGGTGCTGCCTTTGAACCGCTGGCATCGCTGCCTATCGGTAAAGGCGTGGTGAAACGCGAAGGCGAGAAGATCGCCATCCTTAACTTCGGCACGCTGCTGCCACAGGCCGCCAAAGTCGCGGAGAAGCTTAACGCCACTCTGGTGGATATGCGCTTTGCCAAACCGCTGGATGAAGCGCTGGTGCTACAGCTGGCCGCAGAACACGAGGTGCTGGTTACGCTGGAAGAGAATGCCATTATGGGCGGCGCGGGCAGCGGCGTGAATGAGCTGCTGATGTCTCGCCGTCGCGCGGTGCCGGTGCTGAATCTCGGCCTGCCTGATTTCTTCATCCCGCAGGGAACCCAGGAAGAAGCGTATGCCGATCTCGGCCTCGACGCCGCAGGAATTGAAGCCAAAATCCACGCCTGGCTAGCATAATTGCCGTCACCGCTCCTGCTATGCTTAAGGGATACTTTTATCCGTAGCAGGAGCGCACTATGCACTATATCCCTCTTGGCGATACCGATCTCCGCGTCTCCCGGCTCTGCCTTGGCTGTATGACCTTCGGCGAACCGGACCGCGGCAACCATGCATGGACCTTACCGGAAGAGAGCAGCCGCCCGCTCATTAAATACGCCCTCGAAGGCGGGATTAACTTTTTCGACACCTCCAATAATTACTCTGACGGCAGCAGCGAAGAGATCCTCGGCCGCGCGCTGCGCGAATATGCCCGACGCGATTCCGTAATTGTCGCGACCAAGGTTTATCATCAGGTGGGCGATCTGCCGCAGGGACTGTCGCGGGCGCAGATCCTGCGATCTATTGACGACAGCCTGCGCCGTCTCGGCATGGAGTATGTCGACCTGCTGCAGATCCATCGCTGGGATTACACCACGCCCATTGAAGAAACCCTCGAGGCGCTCAACGACGTCGTCAAGGCGGGTAAAGCCCGCTATATCGGCGCATCGTCGATGCATGCGCGCCAGTTCGCGCAGGCGCTGGCATTGCAGGAGCAAAATAACTGGGCTCGCTTCGTCACCATGCAGGATCATTACAATTTAATTTACCGCGAAGAAGAGAATGAGATGTTACCGCTGTGCAGCCGCGCAGGGGTCGCGGTAATGCCCTGGAGCCCGCTTGCGCGCGGTCGTCTGACGCGTCCCTGGGGAGAAACCACCGCCCGCCTGGTATCGGATGAATTCGGTAAGTCGCTCTATAATGCCATGGATGAGAATGACGAGCAGATTGCCGCAAACCTTGCGGAGGTCGCGGAAGAGCTTGATGCCGAGCGCGCTCAGGTCGCGCTGGCCTGGCTATTGAGCAAGCCCGGCGTGGCCGCGCCGATTATCGGCGCGTCAAGGCAGGAACAGCTGGATGAACTGCTGCATGCGGTCGATTTAACGCTGACGACAGAGCAGATTGAGAAGCTGGAAGCACCGTATAAACCGCACCCGATTGTGGGGTTCAAGTAACCCGCCGTCCCTACCAGATTCCCGGCTCGCGCTGCGCTTAGCCGGGCTACAGATTCACCAATATCTGCGGACAACGGGTTGACCACCGCCTCCGGGAAATTATGCCACTCTGCGCTTTGCTCCCGGGGGCGGCGCAAAGCGCCTTACCGGGCTACGAGTTTTCCACCGTCTGCGGGACAGTAGCCCGGACAGGTGCGCAGCACCGCCTCCGGGAAATTATGCCACTCTGCGCTTTGCTCCCGGGGGCGGCGCAAA